>NZ_FRAE01000094.1 GCF_900142235.1 Tepidibacter formicigenes DSM 15518
ATTTTAAGCCATTACCAAATATACCGTCAATCCCATTAACATTATAACCAAGAGAAGTTAAGTCTTGTTGAAGTTTTCTGACATCACTACCTCTACTTCCTACCTTTAATAACATATAAAAATCCCCTTTCAATTAATTTTTTTTATAATTAAACATAGTTACATTAAATAAGAAGAAAGAAGAGTTAGTTTTGTAAGCCTTTTATTAAAAATAATATATTTTAATACAGTAATTTTAAACAATATAAAGCTAGAACTATTAATAGTTCTAGCTTTATATTGGTATATATTTCAATAATCATTAATTAAATTATTTTTATATTTTAATATTTTTTATAAGGGTTATCCATTAAATAAATTTTATCATTTTCAACTGTACCTAGATAGTCTAGATCAGGTAAACCTTCATTATTGTATGGACTTAGAATGAAAATTTTACTTTGGTATTCAGTTTCTGTATAAATTTTTATTATTTTTCCATCTTTTATTCCTAACAAAATATCTAATTTGCAAGTAGTATATATAAAATCATGATTATATTTATTTTCTGTTTTTGAAATATAATTTTTGTAATCTACTTTTTCTAATTTAGTTGGATTATAGTGATTACCCCCAAAATGTTTCAATAAGCTATATTCTAAATTACTATCAATAGGGAGTATATCCCCTATGTTCATAGAATCTATTTTCATATTAGTTTTTCTTGGTTTTGGTACTAAAGTATTTTTGAAGGGATTATCCATTAAGTAAATCGTATAATTTTTAAAATTACATATATAGTCTGCATTATATAAATAATTACCATTAAAAGCTTTATTACCATTAGGTTCTATGCCATCCGCTAAAATCTTAACTATTTTTTTATCTTTTATCAACAATAAAAGATGAAACTCAGGACTAGTATGTAAGGTAATATGTTCATTTTTTTCATCAGTTTTCAAGTCGTAATTTTTGTAATCTACTTTTTCTATTTTTATTTTATTTACATCAAATCCATTACCCCATGACTTTTTTAACAATTGAAAATCTAAACTATCTTTAAGTGGGATGGTATCTCCAATTTTCATATTGTCTATAGTTATAACTTTTTTGTTATCAATATTTGTAACGGGCTCTTTTTTTTCAATAGAAATTGTTTTTTCTTTTGATTCCGATTTATTAACTTTATTTAGATCTGTACTACAACCTACCATAAAACAAAAATTAGTAATAAGAAGTATTAGCATTATTAGTTTTGATATTTTCATTTTTAACCACCTTATTAGTATATTTTATAAATATAAATATATCACAATTAAGGTAATATAAGGTAATATTTTTTCGTATAACATATGAAAATATAGTTAAGAGAATGCAAGTCAATTGTATTAATTAAGCTTGAGATAATAGGTTGTAATACATTTCTATATGCTTATTAAAAGATTACTTATTTTTATTTGGTTTACAAAAAGAGAATATAAGTATTTTTATAAAGTGTAAGATTTAAATAAACCGGTTTATTTTAATACAATAAAATATTTAATATAGAGGAGGTTACATTATGGGATTTTATCCTGAAATTAATTATGCTTTGATAAATCGTAGCAAAGAAACTATAAAAGTATATAAGACTCAAGAGGATTTGATTAATTTCACTAATCCAATGGGTAAAATATATCCTAATGAAGTATATATTTATATGCAACATCTAGGAGAAAATATGGAGGGTACTGTTAGAGATGTTAAAATAAGATGCTCTGATGGTTCATATAGACAAGGGGTAATAGCTAGTGGTGAAAGGCAACCTGAATGGGAAAATCAACAAGATCCAATACATTACCATTATATAAGAAAAGAAAAAATAGGAAATGAAACTATAAATGTATTTAAAGTAAGAAGAGATACAAAAGTATTTTACTCTAATGGTAAATTGAAAGAAAAATTGAAAGCTGGAACAGAGATAGGGCTTACAGGTAATCAGACAGGAGATAATTATACTGATTGTATTGCTGTTAGATGGATTAATAGAAATGGACAGTGGAAGAAAGAAACATCAACAGTGTATGTAGATTTAGGAATAAATGAATATGGTTCATCATTTGATACAATGTCTGTTTATGGAAAGATAAATGGTTCTTCTGGGGGAACATCAGGTGGTTCAAAACCAAAACCTGATAGAACAGCTCCTAAGGTGTGGTTCAATGGACTAGAAGATGGACAAAAAATAACAGGAGATACACTACATTTAAGCATAGGAATCCATGATAATAAACCAATGCACAATGGGTGCTTTGACATTTACATTGATGGAAGTCATATAATGAAAGGTTCTATATGGAGAGATGAATATCCATATGCATTCAATAGAGAAATAGATTTAGAAGAGCATGGTATTGAAGAAGGAAATAGAAAAGTTAAAGTTGTAGTAACTGATGATGCTGGTAATGAGGGCGTTGTTACAAGTGAAATAAGAATTGAAAAACCAAAGCCGGCAACTGAATTTAAGCCAGTTTGTTGGATAATAGATAATGGTAGAAAAACATTTAAGGATGAAATGAAACTATTAATGACATTTGAGAATTATGGAGAATGCTTCTTTGCTTCACCTCCACATTTTTCTAAATGGGCTTTATATGATGGAAAGCCAGAAACTGATTCAGGAGGAAGAAATAAAATAGCAGAAGGTGGATTATTAGGCGGTAAGCATTATAAAAACAGCACATATAGATTGAAAATTGAAGAAACAATAGATATTTCTGGTCTTGAAAAAGGAAAACATATACTATATTTAAGATGTGTAAACAACAAAGGTAAAGTATCTGATTGTTTTATAAAAGAAGTTTATATAGGTGATAAAGAAGATCCAAATGCATGGATTGCATCTGAAATTCCTAGGAATATAACAGAGCCTATGGAGATTGTTGTGGGTATGCGTGATAACTTCCCAGTAGAAGGTTCGTATGCAAAAATGTATATAAATGGTGATTATGTTGATAAAGAATATGTTCATGTAAATAGAGATAGTGATTATGTAGGTAAATTCACATTTGATTTTCCAGAATCATTAATAGGTAAAGGGAATATGGAAATTGAATTTATGGTATATGATGAAGAAGAAAATAGAGAAAAATTATTTGTAAATGTATCTTCTGATATGTTGCCACAAATATTAACGTCTATTAATGGAGGAACTAAAGAAGTAGGAGTTACAGCTATTCCTGAAAAATTAGAAGAAAATACAGTTATAAATGTTTATTCAAAAGGGACATATGTAGCAGGTGGTCAGACAGAGATATTTTTAAATGGTAATCGTGTTGCACATGGAAAAATACCTAATGTTGAAGGATCTATTTACAAAGCATCTTTTAATCTACCTAAGTCAGCAAAATATTATGGAAAAAGAATACCTTTAAAAATAAGAGTAACAGACACTATTGGAAGGATAGCAGAAGTTGAAAAAACAGTGTACTTAGATATGACACCAAAAATTCTAACAGCCATAGATGGGAAAAATGGAATATTTAGTAAAGAAATAAAAGCTGCTGTTCAAGAATTCCAAAAAGAATATGGATTAGATATAAATGGAACAGTTACTTCTAGTACTAAAAGATCTATGTATAATGCACTTATATATATGACATTTCCATTGTTAAAGGTAGGATCAAAAGGTGACGATGTAACAAAACTTCAACAAGATTTAACTTCTCTTGGATATGATGTTAATGGTATTGATGGTATGTTCGGGAATGGACTAAAAGCTGGTGTTATTAAGTTCCAAACTGATAATAATTTAAGTGCTGATGGACTTGTTGGGTATAATACAAAAAAAGCCATAGTTAAAGCACTTAATAAGATAGACACTGCTACAACTACAATATTATTACAAGAGGGAAGTAAAGGAGAAGCCGTTATAGAGATTCAGGAACTTTTAACTGAGCTTGGTTATGATATGGATAGAGAAATTATAAAACCAGGAGCACAAGGAATACCTGAAAATATAGATGAAAATACTACTATAGATATTTATCAAAAAGGTACAAATATTGCAGGTGGTAAGATAGAAATTTTCTTAGATGGGGATAGGATTAATTATGCTACTATACCAAATAAGCAAGGAAGTATATATAATTGTACTTTAAATATACCTAAAAAAGAAAAATATTTTAATAAAAAAATACCATTAAAAATAAAAGTAACAGATACATTAGATAGAATAGCTGAAATTGAGAAAGTAATTCACATAGATAGAGTTCCATATATATATACTTCTATCAATGGAAATAAAGAAACTAAAAGAGGCATGGATGGAATACCAGATAGTATAGATGATAACACTACTATAGGTGTGTATATGTTTTATAAAAGCTATTCAGAGGGAGATACTGTATATGCAAGTGGAAAAAATCTTGTAGGTGCACATTTAGAAGTATTCTTAAATGGAGATATAATTAAAGAAGCAACTTTACCAAGTGGAGATGGAGACACTTATTTTTATTCTTTTGATATTCCTATGAAAAAAGAATATTTTGGAAAAAGAGTTCCGTTAAAAATAAAAGTTACAGATATAATTGGTAAAGTGCAAGAAGCTGAGAAGATAATAGATATAAAATGGGCTCCACAAATTGGAACTTCTACTAATGGAAATAAGTCAGTAAGAAAAGGTTCACAAGGAATACCAGACGAAATATATGAAAATACAGTTATAGATTTATATATGTATTATGAAGATTATTCTAGCGAAAAGAATATTTACAAAGATGGAAGTAATCTTGCAGGAGGACATGTAGAAATTTTCTTAGATGATGAACTTATTAGAGAAACTACAATACCAAATGAAAAAGTAAATATGTATAACTATTCTTTTGATATACCAATGAAAGAAAAATATTTTGGAAAATATATACCTATTAGAATAAAAGTAACAGATAAGCTTGGACAAACATCTGAGATTAGAAAAATAGTAGAAATAGTAAATCTCCCTCAGATATATACAGCTACCAATAATGATAATGGTATGAGAAAAGGAATATATGGAATTCCTGATAGTTTAGATAAAAATACACTTATAAAACTAGCTGTGTGTTATAAAAATTATTCAGGTGGAGATAAGTTCTATGGAGATGGAAAAAATCTTGGAGGAGGAAAAATAGAAATCTTCTTAGATAATGATCGTATATTAGGAGCTAGATTACCAAAAACAAATAGAGATCTTTTCCAAGGAGCTTTTAAATTACCTTTAAAAGAAAAATATATTGGGAAAAAAGTTACTTTTAAAATAAAAGTAACAGATAAGTTAGGAGCAATATCTCAAGCTGAAAAAACAGTAAATATAGTTAAATAGTTTATAAAACAGAGTGATTTTATCACTCTGTTTTATTTTACACAAATAGTAGCATTATAAGTGCTATTTGAAGCATTATACGTTGATTTTATTAAAAAAATAAATTTTTATGTTTAAATAATTTAATAATAAGTTACATAAAAACAGAAAATGATACAATAAAATTACTTTTTTTACAAAAACAGGTTTACACTAGCCGAAGTTTTGACTTTTTACCATATAAAGGGTTAAAACGGGAGGCTTTTAAATGAATAATAAATTATATGAACTAGTAGACAAAGCAAAACAAGGAGATAAAGAATCTATTCTGATAATTATCGAAAAATTCAGACCATTAGTAAAGAAATATAGTAAATATTTAAATTATGATGGAGCAGATTCTGATTTAATAATAAATTTAATTGAAATAATAAAAAACATACCAATATTTAAAAATGAAGATATGAAAAAGGAAGAATGTATAGTTGGATATATATCTAATTCACTAAGATATAAATATATAAAATTATCTAAAAAACATAACCATATTTGCAATATAGAGACTGAATTGACAGAAGGAACAATATATAGTGATGTTAATAATAACGTAGAAAGTAATATAGAAAATAATATAGTTATTAATAATGTACTAGATAAGTTATCAAAAAAACAAAAATATATCATACAGAAAATATTTGAGTATGGATATAAAGATAGTGAAATAGCTAGGGAATTAAATATATCAAGACAAGCAGTGTATAAAACTAAGAAAAAAGTATTAGAAAAATTAAAGAAAGAGCTCGTTGCATAATAGAGAGGAGGTGAGTAAATTGGAAAGAGAATTATTACAACTTGCTTCGTCTCAAGGAATATGGGCAGCATTATCAGTAGCACTTATTTTTTATATATTAAAAGCTCAAGAAAAGAGAGACGCAAGGCAAGAAGAAAGAGAAAGAAGCTATCAAGATATAATAGCTAAGCTTACAGATAAGTTTAATATTATAGAAGATGTAAAAAAAGATGTAAAAGAAATAAAGGCGTGTATAGGAAAAATATAAATTATTAATAGAAGGTGAGATTAACATGGGATTTATAAAACAAAGTTTACAAGCAGATAGATATACAATAAAGGCAGAAGATACATTAGACAGTATATTAAAGAAATTTAATATATCACTTAATGAATTTAAAAAACTGAATAATCTAGAGTTCGATAGAGTTTATACAAGACAAGTAGTGAGGATATTATAAATATATAATAGAGTTACAAAAACTTAACAATGGATTTTAAATACGCTACTCTATTAGTATACTAAAGTGTACTAGGGGGAGATTGAATGATAAAGGAAGAATTTGATTCTTTAAAAATGGGGTAGTACCACATAGCCATCAAGCTAAGAAAAAAGTATCCCTTATTCGTCAAAAAAATAGTAAAATGATGCTACTTACAAATTATCTAGAGAGGAGTAGCAT
>NZ_FRAE01000027.1 GCF_900142235.1 Tepidibacter formicigenes DSM 15518
CTTCCTGTTTTTCAACCCATTTACTAACGTAAATTCTCCCACATCTAGTGCAAAATTTACTTTTACATGTAAAGCCTACTCTCTTACTTTCCATGCATTCTAAACACATATACTCTGTATATCCCTTTTCTAGCCTCCCACAGTCCATTGCTTTTTCAACTGTTTCTATAACATCTGCCCTTATTACCTTCGGAATTCTTTTAATTTTTTTCTTTAAAAAGTTTTGCCAATTATCTTGCAATATTTTTTTTAATGTTACTTTAGTCATCTCTTCATCTCTCTTTTTTCAATACTTATACATATATTTTAGCAAGTTTTCCACAGATTTTGAAATTTTATAATTTCCTACTTAATACAAAAAAAGAGCACCTTTTCTGATGCTCTATGTAATATTATAGCTGACCTGGTTTTTGCCCCCACACTCGCCTGCTGGAGATTTCGCTTGGGTTTGCCGTACTACTATCCCTCTCGATTATAATCGGCAGGACTTACTTCTAAGCCGCACCATGATCGTTAATTCATTTTTGAATTAACTTACGTGGATCCTTTCGCCTGCGACTGGCTTGGATTTTCAACCACAGACCTATAATATTGACTAAAATAGTTTATCAAATTTATAACCTTATGTCAATTCAAATTATTTTACCGCTTTTAATTTTGCAATATCACTCCAATTGCTAGCAGTAATCATTTCTACATTTGATAAATCTTTTCTAATTCCTTTTATTTCTCCTTCAATTATATTTATATTATTTATCATATTATCATGCTCAGCTTTATTAACTTCTGAAGAATGTTTTAGAGACCTCAAAATTCTAGTATTTTCTTCTTGTTGCACTTCCATTCTTTCTTGTCTTTCCTTAATACATTTTATATCTAATTTAATTTCTGTTAATAATTCTAATATTTTTTCATTCATGATATCACCTCATATAATACATTATATACTATATTATAACTTTATATCAATTGTATTTCCTAAATGAGGTTTAACTGATCTTTCCATGGCCTTAACATTAGTATTCATCATGTCATTAATAAAATTTGCCTTTTGCTCTGATGTATCCATTGCCTTTTTCATAACAGAAATACTTACTTCTTGAGCAAGCTTTGCTTGACTTAGTCCAATAGACATAGCTCCTATATCCATAATATTCCCTCCTATTTTTTATAATCTACAAATACACCTTGAGCATGATTATATTTAGTATTATATCCTCTATAAGCTTTCATATTGTTTCTTAAATTTTTTTTATCATTTTTAACCTTGTTCAACTCTTCTTTTACCTTATCAAACTCTTCTTTTACTTTACTATTGTTTATTTTATCTATTTCATCTATTTCTCTAGTTATATTCAATATATTTTCTACTGTATTTTTTAATTCTTTGATTTCAGGGTATTTTTGGATATCTATATTTTCAATATTAGTTATACCTAAATCCTCTTTTATTTTTATATATATGCTGTAAAACTTTTTATCTAATTCATTTACTTCTTCTATTTTTTCTTGTTTTTTCTCTATATATTTAAGTAAAGAATCTGCATTATTCTTTTCTATCTCTACCTTTTGCATTTTAGTTATTTCATATATTTCTTTCATTATATTATACTTTGTGTTGCTAATTTGAATTAGAAGATTTATTAAGTCTTTTATATTCATAAATTTACCTACCCTCTTTGTTTTCGAGCTAGTGCCATGGCTTGCTTCCAAGTATCCCTAAATTCAACTACAAATTCTTTAACTTCTTCAAGTATTACCTTATCCTTTTTTATATTAGCATCAATAAGCCTTCTATGAAGATAATCATAAAGTTGTCTTAAATTTTTAGATATTTCATAATTCATATCAAGAGTTATATTAAGCTCATTTATAATATTTTGTGCTTTTACTATATTAGTATTAGCTTTTTCTATATTCTTTTCATCTATTCCTATCATAGCTAAATTTATAAACTTAATACATCCTTCATAAAGCTTTAATGTAAGTTCTTCTGGTGTTGCTGTATTTATAGATTGTGTTGCATATTTTGCATAAGGATTTGCCATTGCCATATTTAATTCCCCCCACTATATTTTAAAATTTTAGCTACATGCCCATGCCCATTTGAGACATAAGCCATGAACTTTGAGAATTCATTTTACTCATTGCTTTTTCAAGAGCAGTAAATTGTCTCCAATATCTATCTTCTATTCTATTTAATCTATCATTTTCATTAGATATTTTCTTTTCAATATCTAATATGCCTTTATCTATTAAACTCAACGACCCTGTTCCAGTTAAGTTATTTCCCGTTACAAAATCCATAAGTATGTTTGTTTTTACATCTCTATATAAATCAGAGTTATCTCCTGTACCAGATTTATCTATTATGTCTTCCATTCCTGATATAAAATCATCATAAAGTCTAGTTATAAGTCCTGATTCAGCTCTTTTTTCTTCATCAGTTGCAGTATCATCAGCTTGCTTAAACAGTAAATCTAAAACTCCATCTACATCATTTGTTATTGCATCTTTTAATTTAGTTTCATCTATTTCAAGTTTACCTTTACTTTGATATTCTCCTGTAGTTATTCCTATTTCAGTTAAAAAAGAATATCCAGATAATTTTCCTGAATCTCCTGCACTATAATCATTATATACAGGTTCATATAAGCCAGATCTCGTAGTACTAAGTATTTTAGTTATTACTTCATCATTTCTTAAAAGTCCTGATTTTGCCTTTTCTTCCCAAAGCTTTATTGTATCTTCATCCATGGCATCCTTTTGTTCTTGAGTTAAAGGCTTATAATCTCTATATCTTTTTTCTCCTATTTTCTTATTCAATTTATCTATAAGTTCGTTATACTTGTCTATAAATCCTTTTATTTTATCATAAACTTCATTTACATCAGTATCTATTTGTATTGTTGCATTTCCTGTAGATTTTGCAGTTATACTTATTCCATTTATAGTAAAATTATTTGATGAATAAGTTATACCATTAGCTCCATCAAAATTAATTATTGCATCTTTTCCTTGATCAATAGCATTTATAGGATCTCCTGAATTATATAAAGTTAAGTCTGTATCTAATTTACTACTTACTCCTGTAAATATGCCTCCAGTATCTGAAGTTATTTTTATTTGTGCTGAAACTCCTGTTGATTTTGTTGATAAGAAAAATCTTTTAGCAGTTGAATCATAGCTTGCCTGAAGTCCTAGTGAATCTCCATCAACTGTTGTTGCATTATTTATAGCATTAGCTAAATCACTAAGAGAATCTGTTGATTTATAGCTTACATTTACAGTTTTTGTAGTTCCATCTACATCTATTTCAAAAGTAATACTTCCATCCGCTGCTACTCCTAACTCATCTAAAGTTCCATTTGTTACTCCTAACTCACTTTGACTTGCTTTATTAACACCTTCTGCCAATTGCGTTATATTTATAGTATGTGTTCCTGTTACTGAACTAGATGTAGCTATAACATCAGCAATACTTGTATCTGAAGCAGTAGCTTTTTTCATCCACGAAGCACTACTTAGTGTACCAACCGAATTAATTTCTAAATCTTTTTTAGTATCTAATATAAAATTTGCTATATCCTTATTTATATTATTATAACTTTCTTGAGTCCACAACTTAATTTGTTTTTGTTGTTCATATTTAGTTAATCTAATCTTCTCAGCATCCATAAGCTGTTTAATCATGGTTTCGGTGTCCATACCTGTAGCCATACCACTTATTCTCATTATATTAGACATACACACTCACCCCTATCCTCTTTTATCTACAAAAATACCTGCTCTTTCACACATATCAGCTACCATATCTAATATCTTTTCTGAAGGAATTTCTTTTATCACTTTCTTTGTTTCATTATCAACTATTTTTACGACTATTTCCTTAGTTTTTTCATGTATTGAAAATTTAAGATGGCTATTTGTTCCTAAAAGTTCTTTATTAGATTTTTCAATAGCTTCTATTAGCTTTTTTTCTCCTGGAAAAGAAACATTCTCTTCTTTTTTTTGTGATTGTTTTACTACGTCTTCTTTATTTTCAGACTTATTCTTATCATTAACTATTTCTGATTTAGCCCCAACAATTTGATTATTGAACATAGAAGAATCTACTCTCATATCACACTCTCCCTCTTATATTTTTTCTAACATATTTATCGGTAATAAGTATATTTAAGTTTATATATATATTAAAAAAAGAGCCATGGCAAAAGCTTTGGCTCTTTTTAGTGTATATTTTCTGTTCTTTTATCTATTATCTTAAAAGTTGAAGCACTCCTTGAGGAGCTTGTTTAGCTTGAGCAAGCATAGCTTGAGCAGCTTGAGATAAGATGCTGTTCTTAGATTGTTCCATCATTTCCTTAGCCATGTCTACATCTCTAATTCTAGATTCAGCAGCTGTTAAGTTCTCAGAAGATGTATCTAAGTTTTTAATTGAATGCTCTAATCTATTTTGATAAGCACCTAGAGCACTTCTTTGCTCAGATACTTTCTTAATAGCAGCATCTATATCATCTATAGCCATTGATGCGCCAGATTCAGTAGAAACATCAACTGTATTAACTCCAAGAGCAGCTGATCTCATATCACTAATACCAAATGACATTGTCTGCCCTCTGTTAGCACCAATTTGAAGACTTACAGCACCTTGAGCAGCAGCTTCTGTTTGTACATTTGTAAGTCCCATATCTTCTAATGTAGAATCACCATCTTGTTCTACAAAACTTATAGAGCCACTTGGACTAGAAATTACTAATTTCCCATCTTTTGCATCTACTGTTACATCTTCAATAAAACCTTCATCTCCAGCTGATAACCCAGCATTAGTATTATAGGTACTAATAGCATTATTTATTTTAGTTTGAATATCACTTGCAACAGTATCTCCTGAAGTTGTTCCAGCTGTCGCAGCAGCTAATGTACCAGTTTTAAGTGTAACATCACCGATTTTAAATGTTAAAGTTTCAGTACCCGCTAATGTAAAGTCTACTTTAGCGTCACCACTTTTAGTAATTGTACCATTAGAACCGTCTCCAAGATATAAGTCTAACACAGAATTAGCGCCACCTGGTGTAAATGTAATTTCTGATTCTTCTCCTTTAATGCCACTTTCAATAACTAATTTACCACCATTTTCATATAAATTTATATGAGATACTTTAGCTCCTGCTGCATTTGTTTCATTATATTCATCAATTGCAGCATTAATTGCATCTTCTAAACTTTCTACAATATCTGCTACTTCTTCTACTGTAGCACCAGAGTTATCTGCATCTAATGCTGATCTCTCTGCATCTGTTAAATGCTTCATCCAATCAACTTCAATATCATGACCATCAATTGTGATAGTTTCTTTTTGATGAGCAGCAGTAGTAAAATCAATACTTGTAGCATCTTGTTTAATATTATTAGTTGATATTTGAGATGCAGTTTCTAGGCTCATGCTTAGTGCACCAGTAGTTACATTTTCACCTATAACAGTTGTTGCATCTCCTGCCATATCACCATTTAAAAGCTTCTTTGTATTAAACTCAGTTGAATTACCTATTCTATCAATTTCAGATTTTAGTTGTTCTATCTCATCTTGTATAGCACCTCTATCATCATTTGTTGCAGTTCCGTTAGAAGCTTGAACAGATAATTCTCTCATTCTTTGAAGAATAGATTCTGTTTCTTGAAGCGCACCTTCAGCTGTTTGAATCATAGAAATGCCATCTTGAGCATTTCTAGAAGCTTGATTAAGTCCTTTAATTTGTGCTCTCATTTTTTCAGATATTGCAAGTCCTGCTGCATCATCACCAGCTCTATTGATTCTTAAACCTGATGATAATTTTTCAATTGACTTACTCATATTAGCATTGTTGATTCCCAACTGACGGTAAGTATTCATTGCCATTAAATTATGATTGATTCTCATATATATTACCTCCTTGAATTTTTTATATGGGCTTCCTTTCCCATAATTTTTTATTTATATCAAGCCTTTTAGGCTTAATAACTAATAAAACAAAAAGAGGAGTTAACTAATTAGATAAAATCATCCTGATTATCTCTAATTAGCTAACTCCTCCATGAGTTTTTTTATATTTTTTAAATTACTTCTTTAGCTTCTTGTTCTTTTTCCCAGACTTCTCCTCTTATTATCTTCATTTCTCTTGGAGCGTCTATTGCAAGTCTTAACTGTCCACTTTCACTTTTTATGACCTTCACTTTTATCTTGTCATCAATTACTATATATTCTCCTGGCTTCCTGCCTAATACTAACATTTTGGTTCCCTCCTTAATTTTTTAACAAAAAAAGACGATTAATAGGCCTATTTATTCTCCTCATCCTGAGAAGTTAAATAAGCTTATTAATCGTCCATGATTTTATTTTATTGAATTTTATTACATTTATTATATCGAAATTATTTATTGGTACTTTATGCTTTTATAAAAATTTTTTGTTTAATGTACCATTTATTTCTTTCATATACTATATCGATATTTTTTTTAAAGACTTTATACTTTTTTTAAAATTTTTCAGATGAAAAACTTATGCTTTTACTTTTAATAATTCTTGTTATTTGTTCTTTCCAAAACTTCCCCTCTTATTATCTTCATTTCTCTTGGCGCAGCTATTGCAAGTCTTAACTGTCCACTTTCACTTTTTATGACCTTCACTTTTATCTTTCCATCAATTACTACATATTCTCCCGGCTTCCTGCCTAATACTAACATTTCATTCACTCCTTGAATTTAAATTCTCTTAAAGTAAAAGGCCGGTTGCACTACTAACTCCATATAACTCAAGTGCCCAAATACAAGTTATGTATCTCTGTTTCCTTACCTTTATAAATTTATATGTACTATAAAACAAGTTATATTTTAACATAAATTTAACATAAATTTAACATTGATTTAATATAAATTAAAAAAACTGTTAAAACAAATATATTCTTAACTTTGTTTTAACAGTTTTTAATTACTTAAAAATTATTTATTAAATTTTCTTATAGTATCACATATTATTTTTATTTCTTCTTTTTTGAGCCCAACTGAACTTGGTAAGTTTATTCCTCTATATGCTAATTCCTCTGTAACACTCATATCTAAATATCTATAATTTACATACGGAGGCATTTTATGGACTGGACTAAAAAATGGTCTTGAATCGATTCCATTTTCTTTTAATTCTTTTATAAGTTCATCTCTAGTAATACCAAAATCATCTTCTATAATAATCGAATACAGCCAATAAACATTTTTTGCATATTCTTTTTCAGCAGGTACACTAATTCCTTTTACATCTTTTAAAAGTTTATTATAAAGCAAAGCATTCTCTCTTTTTATTTTTATATATTCTTCTATAAATTCAAGCTGTGCACACCCCATGGCAGCAAGAATATTTGGCATTCTGTAGTTATACCCTATTTCTTCATGATAAAATCCACCATTATCAAGTATAGTCTTAGTCTGTGTAGATAAGTATTTTGCTCTTTCACCTATCTCCTCATTATTAGTAACAAGCATTCCTCCAGCACCCGTAGTTATCAACTTATTTCCATTAAAACTAAAACACCCTATATCTCCAATTGTCCCTGTATGTTTTCCTTTATATAAAGAACCTAAACTTTCTGTTGCATCTTCTATTACATATAAATTGTGTTTTTTTGCTATATTCATTATTTTATCCATATCAACAGGATGTCCATATATATGAACTACAAGTATAGCTTTTGTACTCGGGGTTATAGCTTCTTCTATCTTTTCAGCATCCATTACAAAGGTATCTCTACTTACATCTACAAATACAGGATTTGCTTCTAGGTATCTTATTGCATTCACAGGAGATATAAATGTAAGAGATGGAACTACAACCTCATCACCTTTCCCTATTTCAAGTGCTTTTAATGCAAGATGAATTGCTGATGTTCCATTTACAGTCACTACTGCTTTTTTTATATTTAAATACCTCGAAAAATCTTCTTCAAACTTATCAACATAACCTCCAGCACTAGATACCCAATTTGTATCCAAGCATTCTTTAATATACTTCCACTCATTTCCTCTTATCTCAGGCACACATAAAGGAATCATATCTTCAACTCCTAATCTTTTTTTTAATCACATCACTCTTCTTAGTAGAATGCATATGAAAATATTCATCGCATGAGTGTTATTTTCATGTGCATCCTACGACCACACCTAAACATTATAAATATTCGTTTTAAAATACTTCATATTATTTCTTATCCATTCTATAGTTTCAGATAATCCTTCATCTAAAGTATATTTAGGACTCCAATTTGTTAGCTCTTTTATTTTAGTATTATCTGCCCATAATCTGTTTACTTCACTTTTTTCTGGTCTTAATCTTTGCTCATCTGTAATTATTTTTACATCTTTAGCTATTATATTTATAATTTTATTAACTAAATCACCTATACTTATTTCATAATTTGATCCAGCATTTATAACCTCTCCAATAGTTTTTTCACTTTTAGCTATTTCTATAAAAGCTTCAGCTGTATCTTTTACATAATTAAAATCTCTTGTAGGTGCTAAACTTCCAAGCTTTATTTCTTTTTTTCCAGAAAGTATTTGTGATATTATAGTTGGAATTACAGCTCTAGCTGATTGTCTTGGGCCGTATGTATTAAAAGGTCTAATTGTAGCTATTGGCATATTAAAGCTTCTATAGAAGCTTTCTGCTATTTTATCAGCTCCAATTTTTGAAGCCGAGTATGGAGATTGTCCTTGAAGTGGATGTTTTTCATCTATTGGTACATATAAAGCTGTTCCATAAGTTTCACTAGTTGACGTATGAACTATTTTTTCAGTTTCATATTCTCTACAGGCTTGTAAAACATTAGCCGTTCCTTCTACATTTGTTCTTACATATGCCATAGGTGATTGATAAGAGTATGGTATAGCAATAAGTGCTGCAAGATGAAATACTACATCTTGTCCTTTAATTGCTTTAGAAACACTGTCATATTCTCTAACATCTCCAGTATACACATTTATTTCTTTTTTTATATTTTCATCAAAAGTTTCTATCCATCCCCAATTATTAAATGAATTATATTGAACAAGTGCTGTAACATCTGCTCCAATTTCAACTAGCCTCTCAGTTAAATGACTTCCTATGAATCCTTCTGACCCTGTAACGAGAACTTTTTTACCTTTTAAATTCAATATAATCACCTCTTAAAAATTTTAAAATATTCTTCATTTGCTCTATTATAATCTTCTATATATCCTATATCCATCCAATATTCAGTAATAGGAAAGCTTCCTATACATTTATTTTCTTTTATTATTTTTTCTATTAATGTTGTTATATCATAATACTCAAAGTCAGGAATATCCTTTATTACTTTTGGATCTAAACAATATATTCCCCCACTTACAAAATTATTTATAGTTGGTTTTTCTGTAAGCTTTACAACTTTATCTTCTTGAAGCTCTAAAACTCCATAAGGAACATTAATATCATATTTACGACTTGCTATTGTTATACAGTTTTCATTTTCAATATGATAATTCATAAGCTTTTCAAAGTTGAGTTTTGTAAGTATATCTCCATTTATAACAAAAAAATGTTTATCTAAATACTGCTGAGCAAGCTTTATAGCTCCAGCAGTTCCCATTCTTTTCGGTTCATATATATAATCTATCTTTACACCAAAATTTTTGCCATCTTGAAAATAATCTTCTATAATATTTGATTTATAATTAACAGATACTAATATATTCTTATATCCAAAATCTCTAAGCTGAGTAATAATAGTTTCAAGTATTGGTCTATCTCCTACTCTTAACATAGGCTTTGGAATTTCTTCTGTAAGAGGTCTAAGCCTAGTTCCTAGTCCTCCAGCCATTATTAATGCATAATTTTCTTTTTCTTTTGCATTAGTATGTAAATCATTAAAAAATATAATATCTACTACCTTCATATGTTCATCTACAACTGGTATTTGAAGAATTTGTTTACTTATAAATATATTTTTTACGAATGTGTCTGAATAATCTTTGTGTACAAATACGCAGTTAGTATTAGTTATTTTTTTTGCTTTTTCTTCCAATGAAATCCCATTAAGTAATGCTCTTCTTATATCTCCGTCTGTTATAGTCCCTATTAGTTTATCACTGTCATCTACTATAACTGCTATTCCCTTTGCAGACTCGTCTATAATTTTCATTATTTCTTTTAAAGAAAAATCTGGTTTTGCAAATACGTCCTGTATTTTCATGTAATCACCCTTTTAAATTTTTCATATAAAATTGTGCTATATTAAAATCTTCAAGTGAATCTATATCTATCGAACTTACCCTATCCATTACATATGGAATTGTTCTATTTGTTTCAAAATCTTTAAACTCTAATAATTTATCTGTTTTTGCTATATATATTGCTCCATTCAATCTATATAATTTAGGAAAATCTTGTCTTCTTGTTAGTTTTTTCTTATCGTACGCTATAAAGTCTTGTAGATGTCCATTGTTATCTATTTTTTTCATCCAAAAAGGTGTATGTTCAACTTCAGTAACTGAAATAATAGAATCAACTTTTTTATTAATAATTAACTCAACTGCTTCATCTATATGATTTTCATTTCTCAAAGGAGATGTACACTGAAGAAGCAATATATAATCTGGATTGTAATTTGAATTTTCTTTTAGCTTTTTTATTGTATGAATAATTACATCCATTGTAGGAGTATCATCTTGAGCTAAATTTTCAGGTCTTAAAAAAGGAATATCAGCTCCATATTCTTTAGAAATTTGTGCTATTTCTTTATCTTCTGTATTTACTAAAACCTTACTTACATACTTAGATTTTTTTGCAGCTTCAATTGTCCACGCTATTAATGGTTTCCCATTAAAATTTTTTATATTTTTTCTTGGAACTCCTTTTGATCCCCCTCTTGCAGGTATTATTGCTAAAATTTCCACTCAATCAACCCTCCTTGCTACTTCTGTTTATATAAAAGAAAATGTACAGGTTTTTTATCAGGATTATTTAAAATCCATTCATCACATAATTTCTTATATATATATTCGTTATGAACTCTCTTTCCTATATAAAAATCTAAAGTTTGCTTTGAAAAACTTTTTTTAAATTTAAAAAGCCTATCTTGAGAATCTTTTGTAAGTCCTCCTCCAAGATGCATTACCTTAATCCCTTTGCTTTTACCGTATTTTATTGCTTCCATAAGCATTAAGTTGTTAGGAGCATACTTTAGGTATTCACTCAAACTTCCTGATAAATGGTAGTGAAAGTATTGACCATATTTTAAAAAAAGCCCTCCAGCAATAACTTTGTCTTTTAAAGTAACTTCAAATAGAATACAGTTATCATTTTTACTTATATTTTCAAAGTATTCATCATCAAAATAATAAAACGAAGAGGCTTTAACCTTTTCCATTGTTTTATAATAAATTTTTTTAAATGTGTCATAATCATTAGATTCTCGTACATTTAATCCAAATTTTTCTGCTTTCCTTATCATATTTCTGTTCTTACTGCTTATTGAATTTTCCCATATAGCTTGTATATCTTCTTGTAGATTTACAATTACAGTTGTTCTATTTTTTGAAACTTCTATATTATGTTTAAATATATTGATATTATTCATCAATGAATTAAATCTTATAAATTCAGCAATAATATTATTTGATTTACAGTAGTTTAAGAATTCATATTCAAAAGAGTATAAAAATTCTTCATTATGCGAATTAGACACAGGCCCTGTATATCCATACACAGTTTCAATATCAAAATACTCATCTTTTAAATTTTCATTTTCTATTTTATTTAACATAAAAGGATATAAAGCCATTTTTCCATTATTTTCATATACAAAGCATCTAGCTTCACTTGTTCCTTTTTTCTCATTTAATTTATGATAATGTGAAGTATAATATATATCTTGATACTCTATTGGCATATATGATAAATATTCATTCCATTTATCATTTTCACATGTAAATACATTAACCATATTAATCCCCTTCTAATTTAGTTACTACTTTTTAGAAAGCTAAATATAACTCTATCCATATCTTTAAAATCATATCTTTGATCTATAGGTATTGTTAAAATATTTTTTCCTATTTCGTTGTTAATATTCCAATGTATAGGACAATATATTTTATTATTCATAAGTAGCTTTCTGATTTTATCTCTATTATTATTTTTTATATACACTGGAAAGCCTAATGGTATGTTGTCATTTATTTTATTAATGTCAAATATAGTTTCTATAAACTCTATTTTTTTTATTTTTTCATATAAATATTTATAGTTTTCTTGACGCTTTTTTTTGATATATTCAATATCCAAAGAGCTTAATAATTTTTTTGATATTATATTCATTCCATATGCTTCTTTTCTTTTATAATAAAATTTTTCTGCTTCTTTAAATGTATTTAGATAATTTTCTTCATTTCCTATTTCATAATCTATATATAGCTTTTTTTCACTTCTTCCTTTGTTTATTAGCTCGTAGTATTTATCTTTTGTTTCTTTATAAATTCTGTTATTTTTAGATAATAATATACTTCCATCTATAGGAACAAATTTTCTATAGCTGTTAAATACATAATCTCCTATAAAGTTATTATTTTTAAACCAAAGCATTTGAACTGCATCTTCTATTATTTTAAAATTGTATTTTTCTCTCATTTTTTTTAAAAATTCTATAGTTTTTCTATTATGATAAAATCCAAAATAATTTATAATATAAATTGCTTTTATATTTTTATTTGAAATTTTTTCTTCTAAAGACTTTAAATCTATAGATAAATCCTTATTTATTTTATAAAAAATATACTTTATATTTTTTTCATGTAATGAATATAATATAGTTGGACACAAGTGATTAGGCATTAGTATAATATCGCCTTTGCCAATTTCTAAATCATTTAATACTGCTCTTAATGCACTTTGTCCTCCACTTAAAAATGTAGCTTTAATATTTTTAAAGTTTTTACTATTTTTATTGAAAATTTCAGGTGTAAACCAAAACTCTCCACCTATTGGTTTGATAAATTTCATAACTATTACCTACTTTTGTGCTTGTACTATCCAACTTTTTATTTTTACAGTTTGATTTTCATGTGTTGTTTCTATATAATCTATTTTTATATTTTTAAATCCAACTTCCGTAAGGTAGTTTATTAATTCATCTTCAGTAAAAAAGTGAACTGTTCCAACACCACTTAAAGGCCCTTTTGTTATATTTGTATAAGTATTTTCTTCTATTTTTTCTCCAAGTCCACACCCTAAAGTTTCTGTAGAAAAAGACATAGAAAAAAATTTTCCTTCATTTTTTAATACTCTATAAACCTCTTTGTATATTTTTTTTATTCCTTCTATTTTGTTATGAACTACGCATTGAATATCTACTACACAATCAAATTTTTCATTCTCATAATCTATACTACTTACATCCCCAACAGTAATTTGACTTTTTAAATTTTCACTTTCAAGTCTTTCCTTTGCCTTGTTCACAGCTGTTTGAGATCCATCTATTCCATATGAGTTAAATTTTTCTCGACTTAAATACCATAAATTTGCTCCTGTTCCACATCCAATTTCTAATATATGAATTTTATTTCTATCCTTTTTATAATAATTTCTAGCTATAAACCTTATTAGTTCCTCTGGTGGATATTTTCCCCATTCTTTTTCTCTATGAACTTTTTCCCATGTTCTATCAAAAGATTCCATATTATATGTCCTCCCATTTTATAGGTTCATCTTCAGTTAAATCTCTTTTTAAAGTTCTACCTACTAATATATCTATAAATTCGGGTTTTATTCCATTTCCTGGTCTTTTAAATTCAAACATATCTTTAGTTAATATTGTTCCCTTTTTTAATTCTTTAGAAGCTACTATGCTTCTTCTAACCTGATCCATTATTTTCAATTCTCTATTTGTTGGTTTTTTTATCCCTTTTCCAAGTAAAGCCTCTGTGTTTCTTATGCTTTTTACAAATTCCTTTAACTCAGAAGGATTTAATGATGCTTTATGATCAGGCCCTTCCATCTTCTTATCTAGTGTAAAATGCTTTTCTATTATTACTGCTCCAAGTGTTACTGCTGCTATTGCAGCTTCATATCCAAGAGTATGATCTGAATATCCTATATTCACTTTAAATGCATTTTTTAAAGTCACCATGGCATTTAAATTTACATCTTCATAATTAGTAGGATAATCTGTTGTTGCATGAAGAAGCGTAACATCTCTGTTTCCCTCAGAATATATTGCATCTAATGCTTTTTCTACCTCTCCTAAAGTACTCATTCCAGTTGAAAGTATTATTGGTATTTGTTTTTTTGCTATTTCCTTTAAATAATCTATATTCGTTACTTCCGTTGAGCCTACTTTTATATAATTTACTCCTAAATCACATAAAAAGTTGAGACTGTCTATATCATCTGGTGTTGATAAAAACATTATATTTTTGCTTTCACAATACTTTTTTAACTTTGTAAAATCGTCATAAGAAAGCTCTAGTTTTTTTACCATTTCAAATTGAGACTCTGTTTGTTCTGTATTTTCTTTTTGATACTGTGCTTTATCAGCTTTTTTTCCTATTATTTTTTCAGTTTTAAATGTTTGAAATTTTACTGCATCTGCTCCTGCTTCAACAGCTTTGTCTATTAAATCATATGCAAGTTCTATTTTTCCATTATGATTAACCCCTGCTTCAGCTATTATAAAAACTGACATATTACCCTCCAAATACTAGTTTTTTCTTTAATAGTTTTTCTCCTATTTCTATTTTTCTTAAGATATCTACTATTTCCTTGCTTGTATTTCCATCACCATAAAGACTCTTTGTATTTTTAGCTATTTCTCTAAATTTATCACTTAAAGCTCTGTTCACAGCTTTTATTATTTCTTCTTTATCATATCCACAGGAAATTATGTTTTCTGCTTTTAATCTTCCCTTTTGCCTATTTCCTATGTCTACTGCTGGTATTTTGAGATAAGGTGCTTCTACTACTGCACTTGATGAATTTCCAACAACTGCTCCACAAAATTTCATAGTGCTTAAATATCTTCTTGAACCTAAACTTTTATATACATGGATATTTTTATTTTTAGTTTTAAAATATTCAAGTCTATCTATTATATATTTTCCTCCACTATCACTATTAGGATATGTTATTATCGTTTTTTTATTTAAAGTATCAAGTGCCCCAATTAAATTATCTATTTGATATTCTAAATTATTTATCTCAAGTGTAACTGGATGAAATGTAACTAAAAGTGTTTCTCTATCCACTTTAAATCCAAAGTATTGCTTAAGTTCTTCACTGGAATAAAATTTCATATTTTTTATATTTTCTATTCCAGGATCTCCAACATTGTATATTCTCCAACTTTCTTCACCCATTTTTCTTATATTTTCTGCATAATATTTATTACCCGGGAAATGAATATGGGCCATTTTTGTTATTGCATGTCTTATTTGCTCATCTATTGCCCCTTCTGTAATTTCTCCTCCAGATATATGAGCTATAGGAATGTTCATAGCCATGGCAGTTGCAGCTGATGCAAATATTTCGTATCGATCTCCAAGTATTAAAAGTATATCGGGAGTTATTCTTAAAAATGTTTGAGATAGATTGCTCATAAGAAATGCCATGGATTTTGAAATATATTCTTTGCTATCAGTTTCAAATAATATATTTATACTTTCTTCTATTTCAAAACCGTCATTTTCTATTTCTTTAACAGTATATCCATGCTCTTTTGATAGATGATTTCCTGTTACTATAAGATACAATCTTAAATTTTTATGCTTCTTAATTTCTTTTATAGTATTGTATAAAAGTCCGTATTCAGCTCTTGTTCCTGTAACTACCGCTATTTTTTTCATATCAACCTCCACGAAGGTTTTTAATTCTTTAAAACTTCTAAAGCATATTCACAAATTTCTTGTATATATTTATATTGATTTATAGAAGATTTAACTAATTTTCTCTGTTTATTTAAAATATCATCTTCTTTTTCTAGATTTCTTCTTATTTCATCTTGAATAGTAAATAAAAACACATCACATATAGGATGAATAAACTTATCATAAACCTCATTTTTTTCTATAATTTTATTGAATTTATCTAACTTCTTATTATTCTTAAGAACTTTATTGTCATTTCTTCCTTTTGCTAAATCATTTTCCATCTTGATACATATATTTATAGCGTCCTTAGTTAAATCAAGTATATTGTCAATTTCTTTTGATATATAGCCTTTAACATCTTCTATTATATTTTTATCTATATTGTTTTTATTAAAAGATTCTTCATATATATTGTTTACTTTTTCATTAATACCTATTAATTTACAGTATTCTTCAATTGTTTCCTTAAATGTATTTATTTGAGTTCCTTTTATTCTTGCTCCACCTTCAGTTGCATCTATAAATAAAATATCTTCGTGATTACTTATATAATTTTCAAAAGATATTCTTAAAGAGTTCCAGTTTTTATTTGTATATACATCATTTCCATATATATCTTTTATCTTTATTCTTTCCCATTGCTCACTTTCCATTACCTCATTATGAACAGCTCCCTCTGCATATGCACTTCCATCTGTATATGCAAGATCTTGTCCAATAAATATTATTGGATTACATCCCATTTTTTTTGCAACATCTCCTGCTATTACTGAAACAGTAGCAGCTGATTCAATATAAGGTGTATTTAAGTTTATCTTCTTTTCTATCCAATTTGATATAAAATCTGAATCTAATTTCATGTATACTTTAGGTCCTTTATATTTGTTTAATCCTTCATAATGAAGTTTAGGACTATATATAAACTTAACATCATTCCAATGTATTCTTTTAAATATTTCACTTTCTTCTTGTGATCCATCTATACCTACCATAAAATGAGGCTTTATATTATTCTTTTGTAAAATATTAACGGCAGATCCAACTCCAAATATCAAAGCATTATCTTTTATATCATTTAATAAATGCATATTCTTTTTAAGCGATGGCCCTGCACCAACTATTACAGCAGGATATCCACCAAATTTATCTAAATAATCTTTTACTAAAGCACTTTTTGGATACTCATCTAAGTTTTTAACAATATTTGTTAGCCAATCCTTTGCAAATACTATTTTAGTTGCAATATTATTTCCAAATAATGTTGCCTTACCCTTAAAATCTTCTTTTAAATTATTCCACCAATCCATATATATATATCTATAACTATTTAATGCTTTGAATATTATTCCATCTATCATACCTTCATTATTACAGTGATATATTGAACTGCTTATTTCTTTATAATTGTTTCCTATAAGAATAATTATTCTATCATCAATAAAATTTCTTATATCTACAATTGTTAAAGCTGCTAAAAATAAATTTATATCTGGTTCTATAATAATCATCTTTTTTATCTCTGTTTTTAAAAGTTCTTTTATATGATATCCGAGCCCAAATCCTAATACACATATGTTTTGTTCATCTTTTAAATCATCCATCCAAAGTTTTATTTCTCTATCCATATCATAATTACTATATAAATAAACTTTTCCTTGAGAATAATTTGCTATTAAATTCTGTCTTCCTTGTATATCTTCTGTGATTAAAAAATTACTTAAATCTGGTTCAAAATCATTTAATTTTTTATATAAAGCAGGAAAGTTTTTTTTTATAATTTCAATATTTTGTTGAAATAAATCCAATAGTATCACTCCTAATTTTATGCCAATTATTATTTTAATAAAGGTATTATTTCAAAATAAAATATATCTGCTAAATATACATAATCTTTATTAGATAGCGCATCTATACATATATTCATACAGTATTTAATTTTTGTTTTAGACTCATTACTTAGATTATCCTGTGATAATTCTTTTCCTAAAAACTGAAGTATGCTGTTCATAATATTATTGTCTAATTTCTCACCTTTATATATGCTATCTCTAAACAACTCTATTTCTTTTAATATATTCATACAAATCACCTTTGCGTTTTTATATTATTTTCTTTATTATTAAGTATTCTCTATATTTTTTTTAATATTTATTGTATTACAAAAAAGCCAGAGTTTTCACCCTGACTTCAATTATTATCTTAGAAGTTGAAGTACTCCTTGTGGATTTTGATTTGCTTGTCCCAGCATTGCTTGTGCTGCTTGACTTAAGATGTTTGCTTTAGTTGAATTCATTATCTCTTTTGCCATGTCTACATCTCTTATTCTTGATTCTGATGATTGTAAGTTTTCACTTGCAACGTCTAAATTCTTAATTGTATGTTCTAATCTATTTTGTATTGCTCCTAATTTTGATCTAGCCGTTGAAACGTTTCCTATAGCTGTACTTATAGCAGTAATTGATGCTTGTGAATCTGTCGTAGTTGATACTACTACATTTGAAACTCCTAATGCAGAAGCTGTCATTGCAGTTATACTTACAGCTAATGTTTCTGCACTATTTGCTCCTATTTGAAGCGTTACATTAGTATCTGACAAAGTACCATCTAATAATGTCTTTGTATTGAATTGAGTTGTTGTTGCTATTCTATCTATTTCTGATGTTAATTGATCTAATTCTGATTTTATAGCCGTTCTATCTGATGCAACATTCGTATCATTTGATGCTTGTGTTGCAAGCTCTCTCATTCTTTGTAGTATTTCTTGAGTTTCATTTAATGCTCCTTCTGCTGTTTGCACTAGTGAAATACCATCTTGAGCATTTCTTGATGCCTGATCTAGACCTCTTATTTGCGCCCTCATTTTTTCAGAAATTGATAGACCTGCTGCATCATCTCCAGCTCTGTTTATTCTTAATCCTGAAGATAATTTTTCAATAGATTTTGCTTGATTTCCTGCATTAATTCCTAACTGTCTGTGTGCATTCATTGCCATTAAATTGTGATTTATTCTCATATCAAATTCCTCCTTGAATTTTATTGGAGCATCCATGCTCACTTATATTATTTATTTTTTTATAACTATCTTAATAATTGTAAAACTCCTTGTGGATTTTGATTTGCTTGACCTAACATAGCTTGTGCTGCTTGAGATAATATATTTGCTTTAGTTGAATTCATCATTTCTTTTGCCATGTCTACATCTCTTATTCTTGATTCTGATGATTGTAGGTTTTCACTTGCAACGTCTAAATTCTTAATTGTATGTTCTAACCTATTTTGAACAGCTCCCAATTTTGATCTTTGAGTTGAAACCTTTCCTATAGCTGCACTTATTAATGTTATAGACGCTTGTGCTGATCCTGTGCTTGCAACTCCTACAACAGATGAATCTATTGATAATGCTGCAGAACTCATAGCTTCAATTTTTAATCCTAAAGTTTCACCACTATTTGCTCCTATTTGGAATGTAATACTTGCTGTACCAGATGCAATACTTCCATCTAATAGATTTTGTGTATTGAATTGAGTTGTTGTTGCTATTCTATCTATTTCTGATGTTAATTGTGTTATTTCTGTTTGTATAGCAGTTCTATCTGCTGCTACATTTGTATCATTTGATGCTTGTGTTGCAAGTTCTCTCATTCTTTGTAGTATTTCTTGAGTTTCATTTAATGCTCCTTCTGCTGTTTGAATAAGAGAAATACCATCTTGAGCATTTCTTGATGCTTGATTTAATCCTCTTATTTGTGCTCTCATTTTTTCAGAAATTGATAGACCTGCTGCATCATCTCCAGCTCTGTTTATTCTTAGTCCTGAAGATAATTTTTCAATAGATTTTGCTTGATTTGAAGAGTTTATTGATAATTGACGATGGGCATTCATTGCCATAAGATTGTGATTAATTCTCATAATTAATTCCTCCTTGAATTTTATTGAGCATCCATGCTCGTTTTTTTGTTTCTCATAAATTATATCGAAATTATTTTATTATTCTTTATAGAAATTTTATTTTTTTATTAATTTTTTTAATTTTGATATATCCATTTTACCTATTGCTTCTTTATTTTCCTCAACTATAG
Organism: Tepidibacter formicigenes DSM 15518; assembly: GCF_900142235.1. Classification (GTDB taxonomy): domain Bacteria; phylum Bacillota; class Clostridia; order Peptostreptococcales; family Peptostreptococcaceae; genus Tepidibacter; species Tepidibacter formicigenes. The sequence goes on from NZ_FRAE01000027.1 coordinate 19,989, forward strand.
CCTCTTTTACTTCTTTTCTTAAAATTTCAACATTTTTAGGCGCTTTTATTCCAAGTTTTACCTTACCTTCAGATATTCCTAAAACAACCACTTCTACATCTTCATTTATTATAATACTTTCTTCTTGCTTCCTACTAAGTATTAGCATATTATGCACCTACCTTTTCAAATATCATATATCTTAAAGGATACCTTTCATCTAATATTAATTGTTTTCCTTTTTTGTTTTTATTATTTATAATAATAGGTGCTTGAAGATTAGTCCTCATTTCTTTTATATTTTCAGGTATTGTAACTATAGTATATACAGATAAATCCTGCGTATTTTCTATTTTTAATTTTTTTATAGCATTATCTGGTATTTTAAATTCATATTCTTTATTTACTGAAAATGGATTTATTATTGGAAAAGTTACATCTTCTTCTATAGCTTGAAGATAATCTATTATAAGTTCTTCATCCTTTATTATTAAAAAATTTTTTAAATGTTCAAATCCTGGTATTCCATCTTCAAAATGTATTATTTTACTTTCATCTATTTCTATTTCTCCAAAGTTTTTAGTTTTTAATTTCAACTCTATTCACCTCTTTATTTTATTATTAAATTAAACCTTACAATAATAATATCGTCAAAAAAATAAAATAAAAAAGCCCTAAAATCATTTCTATTAAAAAATAGTTTTAAGGCTTTTAAAAAATATACTTTATTAGTATAACTTGAACTATCTTATAAAATCCATTAGTGATGGCTGTATAATTTTAGCTCCTATGTTTAATGATGCTCTATATACACTATCAGCCATCATAAATTGCATAGATGCCTCTGCCATATCAGTATCTTCTGTTTGTGATAACAAATTAGTAAAATTAACTTTTGTATCTTCTATCCTATTTCTAATAGTTTCAACTGTATTTGTCCTAGCTCCTACTGCTGCTCTTACTTTAGATACATTATTCATATGAGCATCTATTTCGTCTAATTTTTTTGATATTTCTTCAGTATCTCCATTTTCAAGTAATCCTATAAGTTCATTCATAGTATCCATAATTGTTTTATCTGGAATATTATCATTATCACTATCTACTACAGGCCCAAATAATTCATCCCCTCTTATATTTATAGAAATGGATGCTGATATTCCTATATGATAATCTATTTTTTCAGTACTTTCAGATATATTTAACTTTTCAAAACCTAAGTTTTTAAGGTCTAAAGTATCTGATTTTAGTGCAAATTTTTGATTATCCTCTACTTTAGAGTTTTTGATTACAATTTGATTATTTTCTACTGTAACTTCAAAATTTCCTTTGTAAGGATCTGGTATATCTTCAGCTGGAGTTTTTGTAATATCTTGAGCAGTATTAAGAGCATTTTGTAAATCATTCTTTAAGTCTTCTAATGTATTTATTGTACCATCATAAGTTTTATTAGGCAGTTGAACCGTATATTCCCCTGTGTATTTTGTCCCATCAGATTTTATAATTCCTGTTATGTTAAGTTTAAATTCATTATTTGGTGCAGCTGCTATAGCTATAGGTAAGTTTAAACTATTGCTTCTAATTTCCTTATCTAAATTAATATTATTAGTTCCATTTTCATTTAAATACGGTTTATCTGTTTCATATCCTGAAAATATATGTCTTCCAACATAAGTGTCATTAGATATCTTTACTATTTGTTCTTTAATTTGCTTTATTTCCGATTCTATCTTCATTGTGTCTTCAGGAGTAAGTACTCCATTTGAAGCTTGTGTTGTAAGTTCTCTTACTCTATGAAGAACATTATTTAACTCTTTAAGAGATGTTTCTGTTTTATCCAAAATAGAATAAGCATCATCTACATTTCTTTTAAATTGATCATTCTCTGCTATATCTGTGTGTATTTTAAGACTCCTTGCAACAAGTACAGGATTATCAGAAGGTCTGTGTATTCTTTTACCCGAAGTATAGTCATTATAAATTTTGTCCATTCTAGCCATATTTTTATTAATATTCATCATCATTCTACTAACCATCATAGAATTAGTAATTCTCATTTATTTCACCTCCTACAGTCCTACTCTTCCCATTCTATTAACTATAACGTCTATCATTTCATCTACAGCTGTAATCATTCTAGCAGATGCATTGTATGCATGTTGAAACTTAATCATATTTGACATTTCTTCATCAAGAGAAACTCCTGATATAGATTGTCTTGTACTATCTACTTGATTTATAAGCACTTCTTGATTTTGTGTCATTCTTGCAGCTTCTTGTGCATCTACTCCAAGATTTGAAATTAATGTTTTTACAAAGTCATCCGCAGACCCCCACGAGAACATATCGTCTTTATGCCTTAACTTAGACATTTCAAGTATATTAGAGTTGTCACCCGCTTGCCCTTTTCCATTTCCAACAGAAGTTTTTGCTGCTGCTATATTATCAAGATCTTTGTCTATATCTTGCGATATTTTTATATCTTTTGCAGATGTTTTTGATACTTTATACCAATTTCCATCTCCATCTTTCATTATAGTATATCCTTTATTATTCGGGTCAGCTTCCCACTCTTGTATTGCATCTTCTTCTGTTTTTGTAGGATTAGTGCTTAAGTAAGTTTTAACATAATTATCAATATCTTTATTTCCATCTCCATTAGAATCTATATCAGCTATTTTTTCAGCTTCAAAGAATAATTTTCCTGTAGAATTTTCATCTAGTCCATATCCCTGCATATTTATTCTATTTATTTCAGATGTTATTTTTTCTGTAAATTCATTTAGTTTCATCATATAATAAGGAATTCCTTTCGGCCCATCAGAATCATTTATATTATCTCTCATATCCAATTCAGCTTTTAATTTTCCTTTAATATAGTTAGTATTTATAGGGGAACCTGATTTGAATTTCAAATGAGATACTTCAAATTCAAGCCCTAATTCATCTTTATATTTATGAAATCCTTTTTCAATCTCTATTTCATCAACTTTATCATGATAAACAAGAGGATTTCCATTTATAGAAATTATAGTTTTTATTCCTCCATGTTCTCCATTACTTACCTCTTTAACTTCTACGTCTACAAGCTGTGATAGTTCATCTAAAAGTAAATTTCTTTGATCTCTTAAATCATTAGCATTACTTCCGTCCATTTCAGCTCTTTCTATTTGTAAGTTAAGCTTTGCTAAATCTCTTGCATATGTGTTAATTTGATTCACTGTTGTTTGAAGTTCAAAATCTGCATCCTTAACCATTTTTTCAAGCTGAGAATAAGAATGATTTAAAGTATGAGAAAATTCTATAGCTCTTTCTCTAACTACAGCTCTGGTAGTAAGAGAAGATGGGTCTTTGGATAATTCTTCAAAAGATGCAAAAAAATTATCCATCACTTTTCTTATTCCTGAATCCGACGGTTCATTCATTATAGCTTCTATTTGTGAAAGTGATGAATTTCTATAAGACCATTGCCCATATGCATTAGCTTCTGATCTAAATTTTATATCTAAAAATTCATTTCTAACTTGAGTAATTTTATACGCATCAACTCCAGTCCCTATCATTCCCTTTCCACCTGGATATGATATTGGACTATCTGCTTTTAACTCCACTCTTTGTCTAGTATATCCAGGAGTATTGGCATTAGCTATATTATGTCCTACAGTATTTAAAGCTTTTTGAGCTGCAAATAATCCTGATTTTGCTATGTTTAAACCAAAAAAACTCATTTTTACACCTTCCTTTAATATTTTGCATCGAAAAAGCCAGTCTTTTGAGAATTGTACTCTACAGCCTTTTTCCCATAAGTTTTAGGCTCTGGTTTTGATGTTAAAAGGTTTAAATTAAGTTCTAAATACTCTAATGAAATTTCTAAAAGCTTATTATTAAGATTATTCTTTTCTTCAAGCTCTTTAAGTATAGATTTTAAATCTGAAGCTATTTTCTCAATATACTTAGCTTTATTTTCATCTATTTCATTTACAATATCTTTTATGTTATCTATCTTCTCAAGTCCTAATTCTTTTTGTATATTTAAAACTACAGCACCTCTTAATTTTTCTAAATGTATTATTCTTTTTATGCTATTTTGTTCTTCTATTACCATTTGGTTTAATCTTTTTGTATCGTTGTTAATTATTACATCTTTTTTTTCAGTTGATAAATCTAAAAGTCTTTGATTTATTATTAACTCTTCATTCAATATTTCTATAAATTGGTCTAAAGACTTCATCTTAACCTCTCCAATCTATAGTGCTCTTATCTAACATTGCCTTAGCAATCTTGCCGTTATCTACTTTGTAGATTCCTTTATCTAATTGATTTTTTATTTCATTAACCTTATTTTCTCTTATATCTGAAGTATTTTTAAAAGCTTCAAGAGCAAATTGAAAATCCTTACCTTTTTGAGATATTTCTATTTTATCTTCTTTAAGAGAAAATTTATTTACTTTTTCCGTTTTGTTAGCTTTGTAAGCCTTCATTATTTTTTGAATATTATTTATGTTATTTATTTTCATAAAAAAACACCCCTTAATTAGTCTTCTAATCTTATTATCGACCAAAGGGATGATTTTCTTTACATTATTTTTATTTATTTTTATGTGCTGTATGATATCCCATACCAGTTTTTTTATCTTTTTCTAAGCTTTGTAAAGCAGACCCTAGTTCCTTTTTGATTTCATTTTTGCACTTTTCGCAATATCTACCAGTCTTTATACTTACTCCACATCTTTCACATGAAAGTATCGCATTCTCATCTTCTACTATTTCTATTCTTTCTTGCTTTAAAAATCTAATTATAGTTTGTTCTTCAACTCCAGTTTCCTTTGATACCTCTTGTACTGAAGCTCCTGGATTGTCGTATAAATAATTTCTTACCTTTCTAAAATCCTCTTCATCAGTTCCTCTACACTTAGAACAGTAAATCTGCCCATTTTCACTTCCAAACATTCTCCCACATTTTTTACAATTTATAAGTTCCAAAGTAGCACCCCCTAATATATATTTTTTCCTGTAGTAAATGTAAGAACATATATCTTCCCTGATCCATGTTTTATTAAAATTTTAGATATTTCATCAACTGTACTTCCTGTAGTAAATATATCGTCTACCAAAAGTATATTCTTTTTTATTATTTTATGTTCATTCTCTTTAATTGTAAATACATCTTTTAATTCATTTTTTCTATCTTTTTTAGAAAGATTTGAAAGAAATCTAGTATATTTTTTTCTATATAATATATCTAATACTTCTTTACTTGTAATTTTACCTAAATTCGTTGCTATTAAAAGCGATTGATTAAATCCTCTTTTTCTTTGTCTTTTTTTATGAATAGGAACTGGTATTATATAATCAAAATCTATATATTCATATTTTAATTTATCCATCATAACCTTTGCAATAGGATAAGCTAAATAAGTTTTTCTTCCATATTTAAAGGAATACATAAGTCTGTGTATATTGTCATTATACTCAACACAAGACAAAGCTCTTTCAAAAAAATAGTCTTCTTTTTTACAGTTAAAGCAAATTTCTTCTTTATAAAATAGTGTTAAAGGCTTACCGCATTTTATACATCCATTCTTTATAAAATTTATTTCATTAAAACAACTTTTGCAAAGGGAATATGGATTAGTTTTTGGTATTGGATTTTTGCATATTATACACTTTATATTTCTAGGATATATATAATCAAGCAAAGTATCTATCATTCAATTAATAATCCTTCCTCTATAAATCTACTTAATTTCAATTTAAGATTAGAATGCCTATCGTAAATTCTATTGTTTTTTATCATATAATTTAAATATTTTATATCCCCTACTAGTACAACTAATTTTTTAGCTCTTGTAACTGCTGTGTATAAAAGATTTCTAGTAAGAAGCATAGGAGGAGCCCAGGTTATAGGTATTATAATAACAGGAAATTCACTCCCTTGACTTTTATGTATTGTTGTACAAAAGCTGTGTTCCAGTTCATCAAGTTCATTATAGTCATAGCTTATAATTTTTGATTCATCGAACAATACGTATATATTTTTTTCTTCTTTATCTATATGATAAATATAACCTATATCACCATTATATACTCCTTCTCCCTTTTCTAATCCATCTTCAGTTTCCCATTTTTTAGTATAGTTGTTTTTAATTTGCATTACCTTATCCCCAACTCTAAAAATCCTTTTTTGAAAGCTTTCTTCTACTTTTAGCTTATCTTTTGGATTTAATACTTTTTGAAGTTGAGCATTTAAATTAAAAACTCCTGTATCTCCTTTTCTCATTGGTGATAGTATTTGTATATCTTTTATATTGTCAATTCCATAATAAACAGGAAGTCTTTCATGAACAAGATTTAAAATTTCTTTTACTATATCTTCATTATTGTTCTTTTGTATAAAATAAAAATCTTTGTCTTTTGCATTAAGATATAGACTTTCTCCTTTATTTATTTTATGTGCATTTACTACAATCATACTTTCTTTTGCCTGCCTAAATATTTCATTTAGCTTTACTACCTTTATAACATCTGAATCTATTATATCCTTTAGTACATTTCCTGCTCCTACTGAAGGAAGTTGATCGCTATCTCCAACAAGTATAACTCTAGTTCCTACTTTTATAGCTTTTAACAGGTTGTACATCAAAAGGACATCTACCATTGAAACCTCATCTATTATTAATACATCTGTATCTAATGGATCTTCATCACTTTTCATAAATACAAGTTCATTTTCTTCTGATGAATATCCCATTTCAAGAAGTCTATGAATAGTTTTAGCTTCTTTATTAGTAGTTTCACTCATTCTCTTTGCAGCTCTTCCAGTAGGTGCACCAAGACAAATATCCATCTTTAAATTTTCAAATATCTTTATTATAGTGTTTATTGTTGTAGTTTTGCCAGTTCCTGGTCCTCCTGTTATAACTAATACCCCTTTTTTTATAGCCTGAATAACTGCTTCTTTTTGATTATTAGCAAGCTTTATATTTTCCTCTTCTTCTATTTTTTTAATTTCTTCTTCTATATCTATCTTTATATCTTTAAATTTATATTGAGATAATTCTATAAGCTTTTTACAAACACCATTTTCTGATATATAGTATGGAATTAAATATACATTGTCTTCTATAGGCCCTTTTTCAAGTTGAATTTTTTGTTCAAGTGCTAGTTTCATTATCATATCTTTTATATATTCTTCTTCTATTTCAAGTAAGCTTGAAGCATTTTTTATAATCTTACTTTTTGGCAAAAATGTATGTCCTTCACTTAAGCTTTTATTTAATGTATATATTATTCCTTGTCCTATTCTATCCTTTGAATAAGGACTTATTCCCATTTTTGATGCAATATTATCCGCTAATTTAAATCCTATACCTCTTATATCTTCTGCTAACTTATATGGATTTTTTTCTACTATTTCAACAGATTTATTTTTATACTTTTTGTATATTTTAAGACAATAGTTAGGGCTTATTCCGTACTTAGATAGATTTATTATTAAATTTCTAAGCTCTCTATTTTCCTCAAAGCTTTTTCCTATTTGATCTGCTTTTTTAGTTCCTATTCCATCTATCTGAGTTAATTTTTCCGGATTCATCTGTATTATATCTAAAGAATTTACTCCAAATTTATCTATGATTTTTTGTGCCATCTTAGGTCCTATTCCTTTTATCATTCCAGACGAAAGGTATACATATATTCCATCTACAGACGAAGGAGTAGATGGCATAAATGAACTTACTTCAAACTGCATTCCATATACTTTATGATTTATCCACTTTCCCTCAACTTCTATAGTTTCTCCAAGAGTTAAAGTTGGCATACATCCTACTATGGTTACATCATTATCTTCACATTCAAGGGAAGCTACTGTATATCCATTTTCTTCGTTTTTAAATACAATATCAACTATCATTCCCTTTATTTTTTCCATACTATACACTCCTAAATAATTTCTAGTGAGTTTATTATATCAAAAAATTCGCTTCATGCTAACGCATGGCTCATCTCGCCAACGAGTCCTAACGGACTCCGTTGCTCAAAATAGTTGATGCTGTAGTACTTTGAGCAATGTTATCCATAAGTTGAAAAGCTTATAATTTCCTAATTATAACAAAAAAGAGGCTATTTAAACCTCTTTTTCATTCTATTTATTCTCCTAATGCTTCTTTTTTTAGTATTTCAGCTTTATCTGTTCTTTCCCAAGGGAAATCAAAATCAGTTCTTCCAAAGTGTCCATAAGCTGCAGTATGTCTAAATATTGGTTTTCTTAAGTCTAAATCTCTTATTATAGCTCCTGGTCTTAAATCGAAGTGCTTTTTAACAAGCTCTACTAATTTTTCTTCTGAAATTTTTCCAGTACCAAAAGTTTCAACCATTATAGATACAGGCTCAGCAACTCCTATAGCATAAGCTAATTCTATTTCACATTTTCTAGCAAGTCCTGCCGCAACTATGTTTTTAGCAACATATCTCGCTGCATAAGCTGCTGATCTATCAACTTTAGTAGCATCTTTTCCAGAGAATGCTCCACCACCATGTCTTGAATATCCACCGTAAGTATCTATTATTATTTTTCTTCCTGTAAGACCAGCATCTCCATGAGGTCCACCTATAACAAATCTACCTGTTGGATTTACTAATATTCTAGTATCCTCAAATAAATTTTCTGGTATTACTGGTTTGATTACATGTTCAATTAAATCTTTTTCTATTTGTTCTCTTGTTACATCAGGACTGTGTTGAGTTGATATTAAAACTGTATCTACTCTAACAACTTTATCCCCATCATACTCAATTGTAACTTGAGTTTTTCCATCTGGTCTTAAGTATTTTAATGTTCCGTTCTTTCTTACTTCTGTAAGTTTTCTAGAAAGCTTGTGTGCAAGTGATATTGGAAGAGGCATTAATTCTGGAGTTTCATCACAAGCAAATCCAAACATTATACCTTGATCTCCAGCACCTACTGCTTCTATTTCATCTTTCATTTGTCCTTCTTTACTTTCTAGAGCCTCATCAACTCCCATGGCTATATCAGAAGATTGCTCATCTATTGCAAGTAATACTGCACAAGTATCTCCATCGAATCCGTATTTAGCTCTATCATATCCTATTTCTTTTATTCTATTTCTAACTACTTTTTGAATATCTACATATCCTTTAGTAGATATTTCTCCTGAAATTAAAACAAGACCTGTAGTAACAGAAGTTTCACAAGCAACTCTTGAGTAAGGATCTTGCTCAAGTAATGCATCTAATATAGAGTCTGATATTTGGTCACATATTTTATCTGGATGTCCTTCTGTAACCGATTCTGAAGTGAATAGTCTTCTTGCCATTTATTTTTACCTCCTTATGTAAATAATTGTATTATTTTTATTGTTACCCTTTAAAGAAAAATTAAAGCCTTTTCCACAGAGGAAAAGGCTAATTTTTTAAATTAACCTCATCTTCCGAAAGAAAATCTTTCGTAGGAATTAGCACCATTCCCCCTAAGGGCGGTTGCTGGGTTTCATAGGGCCTATCCCCTCCACCTCTCTTGATAAGGCATCAAGATTTTTTATACAATTTTACTAACTTAGTATATGATACTATTTTTAAATTTTATTGTCAACAATTTTTTAAATTAGTTGATAAGATAATGATAAAACTATAATCCCAGCTATAATATTTCCTATAAGAATTCCAATTACTACATCCTTAGCTCTCATTTTAAAAACTGATGCAACCATGGCAGCAGTCCATGTACCTGTAGTTGGAAGAGGTATTCCAACAAATAATATTATACCCAAAATCTTCTTGTCCATTATTTTTTTACTATTCTTATTAACTTTATTATCTAAATAATCTCCAATTTTTTTAAAATATCTATTTTTCTTAAGCCATTTTAATAAATCTCTAAAGAAAAATACTAAAAGTGGGGCAGGAAGTGTTGCTCCTATAACACATACTATATAAATATATATGGGATTAAGATTTTGAGAAACCCCTATAGGTATAGCCCCCCTAAGCTCAATTATAGGAACTGCCGAAATAAGTAATAGGTATATATACTTTAAAAACATATATGTATTTCCACTCCTTATTTTAATAGTCTAACTAAATTACTCAACACCATAATATTATAACTTAAAATTTAATATTATTGTAATTGAATTTATGATATTTTTCATATACACTCTTTATATCAAGAATGTTTAAATCTCTTAAAAAACAAACATATAGCCTTTATTTGTAATTTTTGTTAAAATAGAGTAGTTCCTTGTTATAGGTAGTTGCAAAATAGAGTGAAAGGTTATCCACAGAAAAATTGAGTTGAAATTACTAAATAGAAAGAGTTATTAACAGTAATATTCAAAAAAAGACGCAGTTAAATAAAGGTTCAGTAAAACCTTTTTAAAAAGGATATAGAGTTTAAAAAAACTTAAGCAATTAAAGATTTAATAGCAAGAGGATTGTGGATATTGTTAGTCTTAAACATTAAAACAAACGCAACTAACTGAGAAATACAAGCCAGTAAAACATCAGCTTTTAAAGAAACAGTATTTCTAACTTTAGATGATTTGATTTGAATAAAGTTTTTTAGTTGAGAAATAGACCTTTCACAAAT
>NZ_FRAE01000102.1 GCF_900142235.1 Tepidibacter formicigenes DSM 15518
TGATAATACCGAATTTATAAATGAAATTAATATATCTTTGTTTTCTTCACTTCCAAATAGTTTTTTAAATACAAAGTCCACTTTAGGGTTTAATCTACACATTATATTCACCCTCCATTTTATATTTTTTTATATTATACCATATATTCTCTATCGTATTTTATATTAAAATGCATGGCTTTGTCTTTCTAATTTTGCAATTCGCGATATTATATTGATAATTCATAACATATATGTTGACTTTAGTAATTTAAAATGTAAAATAATAGTTTTTAGTTAAAAAATAGCCATGACAAATGCCATGGCTATTTTTTAATTATCATCTCTTGATGAAATAAATCATCTTTTATATATGTATTCATATTCATATTATGATATTTCTTATTTAATTTCCTTACTATATCAAGACCTAATCCTCTATCATTTCCTTTTGTTGAGTATCCTTTTTCAAATATTTTATTTATTTCAGGTTTTGTTTTAAATGAATTTGAAACTATAATAGAAATTCTTTCTTTATTATTTAAAATATCTATATTTATAACTTTGCGAGATGACTCTGTACTAGCTTCTATTGCATTATCAATTAATATACCTAATATTTTACAAATATCTATGTCCTTTAATAAAAAATTTTCTATCTCATTTTCTATATTTAAATTTAAATCTAAACCTAAGGAACTTGCTTTTGCTGATTTTATATTAATTAATCCTTTTACATGAGTATTTTTTATATTTATAAGTCCATAAACATTATTATTTATATATTTATCATTTACTAGATTTTCATAAAAGTATTTTTTTAATCCTTCCATATTATTACTTGATATATATCCACTTATACACATTAAAATATTTCTATAATCATGTCTAAATGCCCTAATATTCTCAAGAGATTCTTCTATCATATTTGCATATAGCTCAATATGCTTTTTTTCATTTTTTTCTATATAAAGTTTATTTAAAATAGAAAACACAACATAGCTTACAAGCATACAACATAAAAATAAAAGCATAAAAAAAACAACATAATTATTTATGCTTGAATTTATGTTTTCAAAATAATATATGATAGTTGTAAATAGTATTACTACAAATCCTATATATAACCAAAATGTTTTATTTTCTTCTATATAAATATTTTTTTTCAATTTAAAAATATCTACTCTCTTAAGAATTATACCTATAAAAATACCTATAGCACTTACTGATATCTGAATTAAAAGCATGCTAATATTATTAAGTTCATTAAAACTATCTACATGTCTATATACTACATCTGCTACAAAGGCATCAGATAAAGCAAATATAGCAAATGTTATAAGATATATTTTGAAAAAATGTAATTTATTTTTTGAGTAAACTAAATACATACTTAAAGAAAGTAATAAATAAAAAATTGCTATCCTTGTAGGCTTTGTTACTATATTTTCTAGAATTGTACCTAATAAAGCTGTGATAAATATTAACTTTATCTCAGAATACAAATTATTACATTTATATTCCCCTAACATCTTAAAAACAAAGACAAATGAATATATAAAACAAAATGTCATAATAAAGAAATAAAAATTATACATAAATACCCCCATTTAATATCATTTACATTTTCAAAATCGACAAAAAATATTATAGTAACTTTTATATATTATAATATTTTTTCAAAACCATGTAAATCTATTTTAATATAAAAAAGTCTTCATGCTAAAAACTTAATAGGATTATAATTTCCTTCATTCATTATAAAAAGTGGCTATGAAAATCATAGCCACCTAATATAATACTACTCCCACTCTATAGTTCCTGGAGGTTTACTTGTTATATCATAAACCACTCTATTAACTCCATCAACTTCATTAACTATTCTATTTGAAATTTTCTCAAGTACATCATAAGGCATTTTATACCAATCAGATGTCATTCCATCAGAAGAAGTTACAGCTCTTAATCCAACTAAATATGCATATGTTCTCTCATCACCCATTACCCCTACAGTTTTTACATCTGGAAGGGTTGCAAATGCCTGCCATATTTTATCATAAAGCCCGTTATTTTTAAGTTCTTCAATATATATTGCATCTGCTTCTCTTAATATATCTAGTTTCTCCTTAGAAACTTCTCCTATGACTCTAATTCCAAGTCCAGGTCCTGGAAATGGATGTCTAAATATAAGATTTTCAGGTATTCCAAGCTCTAAACCTAATTTTCTTACCTCATCTTTAAATAATTCTCTCAAAGGCTCTATTATTTCAAATTCTATATCCTCAGGTATTCCTCCAACATTGTGATGTGATTTAATAGTAGATGCTCCACTTTCTCCTGCTCCACTTTCTATTACATCAGGGTATATAGTTCCTTGAACTAAAAAATCTATTTTTCCTAATTTATTAGATTCTTCTTCAAACACTCTTATAAATTCTTCTCCTATTATTTTTCTCTTAGCTTCAGGCTCTGACACTCCATTTAATTTATTTAAGAATCTATTCTCAGCATTTACTCTTATTAAATTCATGCTAAATTCTTTTTTAAATATTTTTTCAACTTCATCTCCTTCATTTTTTCTAAGAAGACCGTGATCTACAAATATGCAAGTAAGGTTGTCCCCTATAGCTTTATGGACAAGTACTGCTGCAACTGAACTGTCTACTCCTCCACTTAGTGCACATAAAACTTTTTTATCTCCTACTTTTTCTTTTATTTCCTTAACCTTTTGATCTATAAAAGAGTCCATATTCCAGCTTCCACTTACTTTACATGCTTCATATAAGAAGTTTTTGATTATTTTATGTCCTTCTAATGTATGCTCAACTTCTGGATGAAACTGAACCCCATATAATTTTTTATCTTCATTTTCCATGGCAGCTACTGGACAGTGGTCAGTTTTTGCTGTTATTTTAAATCCATCTGGACTTTTATCTATAAGATCAGTATGGCTCATCCAAGATATATTTTTCTTTTCAATATCTTTAAATAAAAGACTATCTTCATAGTGTATCTCAGTTTTTCCGTATTCTCTTTTATCTCCTCTTTTTACATTTCCACCTAAAGTATAAGCCATAAGCTGAGCTCCATAGCATATACCAAGAATAGGTATGTTCATATCAAATATTTCTTTTGAAACTCTAGGAGCTCCCTCTTGATATACACTAGAAGGTCCTCCTGTAAATATTATTCCCTTAGGATTTTTTTCTTTTATTTTTTCTATTGAATATGTATATGGAATAATTTCACAATATACATTACATTCTCTAACTCTTCTAGCTATAAGTTGATTATATTGTCCTCCAAAATCAATAACTAAAACTAATTCTTTTTCCATATTAATTCTCTCCTTGTGCGCTATAATTTGGAGCTTCTTTAGTAATTGTTATATCATGAGGGTGACTTTCTTTAAGTCCAGCTCCAGTTATTTTTATAAACTTTCCATTTTCAATCAAATCTTTTATAGTTGGTGTTCCACAGTATCCCATTCCTGCTCTAAGTCCACCTATTAATTGATATATTATATCTTCTACCTTACCTTTATAAGGAACCATTCCTTCTACACCTTCTGGGACTAGTTTTTTAGATTCTGCTTGGAAATATCTATCTTTAGATCCTTTTTCCATAGCTCCAATAGAACCCATACCTCTATAAGTCTTAAATGCTCTACCTTTATATATTACCCTTTCTCCTGGACTTTCTTCTGTACCTGCAAACATTGATCCCATCATAGCTACAGATCCACCAGCTGCAATTGCTTTAACTACCTCCCCTGAATATTTTATTCCTCCATCAGCAATAATAGGTACTCCATATTTTTTAGCAGCTTCATAGCAATCCATAATTGCTGTAATTTGAGGAACTCCAATTCCAGCTACAACTCTTGTTGTACAAATTGATCCCGGTCCTATTCCTACTTTAACACAGTCAGCACCTGCTTTTATTAATTCTTCAGTAGCTTCATATGTTGCAACATTTCCTGCTATAACTTGAAGTTCTGGATACTTTTCTTTTATTTTTTTAACTCCATCAATTACTCCTTGAGAATGTCCATGAGCAGTATCAAGTACTACTACATCAACATTTGCATTAACTAAAGCATCTACCCTGTCAATCATATCTGAAGTTATTCCTACTGCTGCTCCACATAAAAGTCTTCCTCTAGAATCTTTAGCTGAATTTGGGTATTGTATTCTTTTTTCTATATCTTTTATAGTTATAAGTCCTTTTAAAACTCCATTTTCATCTACTATAGGAAGCTTTTCTATTTTATTTTTTCTAAGTATATTTTGTGCTTCCTCTAAAGTTATATCTTCTTTTGCCACTATTAAATTTTCTTTTGTCATAACTGTTTCTATTTTTTTAGAAAAATCCTCTTCAAATCTTATATCTCTATTTGTAAGTATTCCTATTAACTTTTTATTATCATCTACTATAGGAACTCCAGATATTCTATATCTTCCCATAAGTTCATCAGCATCAGCTATAGTATGCTCTTTATTTAAATAAAAAGGATCTACTATTACTCCGTTTTCACTTCTTTTAACCTTGTCCACTTCAAGGCACTGTTCCTTTATTGTCATGTTTTTGTGTATTATTCCTATTCCGCCTTCTCTTGCCATTGCTATAGCCATTTTAGATTCTGTTACTGTATCCATTCCTGCACTCATTAATGGTATATTTAGCTTTATTTTCTTAGTAAGATAAGTTGAAGTATCTACATCCTTTGGTAGTACGTTAGATTTTTGAGGAATTAATAATACATCATCAAAAGTTAATCCTTCTTTTAATATTTTTCCCATCCTAAGCCCTCCTGCCATTTTATTTTAAAAAAAATAAGAGAACCAGTTTTCTCTTATTAAGTCTTTAATTAAAGTTTCTAACCAATTCGTATAATTTTATACAGTTATTCAAATATTTTACTTTAAGATAGAACAAAATATCACTTCGTGATACTCTCAGATGAGTAGCAGAGCTACTCATCTGTATTTTTTGAAACTAATTCACCATTACATTTTGGACATATAAGTATAGGCATTTTTACTTCAAAATTCTCAATATCACAACCAGAAGCAAAAAAGTCATCTTCAATAAATTCATCAATAATAAACCTAGGTACATCTTCTTCAAATCCACACTCCAAACATTGATATCTGTAAGTCTTCTCGTCTGTTTCTATCCCAAAGGGATACGCTTCCTCGTCCTCTCCCATATCTAGGAAGTTCTCTTTCTCTAAATCTTTCATTATCGGGTATCTCCTC
>NZ_FRAE01000078.1 GCF_900142235.1 Tepidibacter formicigenes DSM 15518
TTCAAATCAAATCATCTAAAGTTAGAAATACTGTTTCTTTAAAAGCTGATGTTTTACTGGCTTGTATTTCTCAGTTAGTTGCGTTTGTTTTAATGTTTAAGACTAACAATATCCACAATCCTCTTGCTATTAAATCTTTAATTGCTTAAGTTTTTTTAAACTCTATATCCTTTTTAAAAAGGTTTTACTGAACCTTTATTTAACTGCGTCTTTTTTTGAATATTACTGTTAATAACTCTTTCTATTTAGTAATTTCAACTCAATTTTTCTGTGGATAACCTTTCACTCTATTTTGCAACTACCTAAATGAGTTATACATTTATCAGTATATCTTTTTATAGCTAACTGTATAAGCTTATCTATAAGATTACTATAAGAAATCCCTGTAGCTTCCCACAGCTTTGGGTACATGCTTATATTGGTAAATCCAGGCATTGTATTTATTTCATTTATATATATATTATCTGTATTTTTTTCAATAAAGAAATCTACTCTCGAAAGACCAGACCCATCTATTGCTTTAAAGGCTTTTACTGCCATATTTTTAATTTCATCAATAATTTTATTATCGATTTTTGCAGGTATTAAGAGTTTTGATGATTCATTTAAATATTTTGCTTCATAATCATAAAATTCTTTTGCCGGAATAATTTCTCCTGGTACAGATGCATATACTTCTTCATTTCCTAAAACAGATACTTCTACTTCTCTTGCATCTATTCCTTGTTCTAAAACAATTCTTTTGTCGTATTTTAATGCTTCATTTATTCCATTTATAAGATCTTCTCTATTTTTAGCTTTAGATATTCCAACACTTGACCCTAAATTAGCAGGCTTTATAAATATAGGATAAGAAATTTCTTTTTCAATCTCCTCTAATACTTTATCTTTATTTTTATTAAAATCCCATTTTGTTGTATAGGTATATTTAACCTGAGGAAGATTTTCCTGCTCAAATACTTTTTTACAAATCAATTTATCCATTCCCACACTTGATGATAAAACACCACATCCTACATAAGGAATATTACTTATTTCAAATAATCCTTGTATAGAACCATCTTCACCATAAGGTCCATGAAGAGCAGGAAATAATACATCTATTTTTTCAAATTTTCCATTTTCAAATTCTATTCCTATATTTTTATTTATTGTTGGTATTAAATTTATGTTTACATTTTTATTTGCTGTTTTTTCCCAAGTTCCATTTTTTATATTTTCTACATCACCTTCATAATAAAGCCAATTGCCTTCTTTTGTTATTCCAATGGTAAAAACATTATATTTTTCTTTATCTATAAACTTGTATATAGAAGTAGCCGAAGATAAAGAAACTTCATGTTCTCCTGACTTTCCTCCAAAAATTAAAGCAACATTAATTTTATTCATAACAGCACCTTCTCTCAAAATATATATTAATTATCATTATATGCACTTAACTACTGTATTGATTATATTTTATTTTAACAAAAAAATAAAGAAGCATATAGCTTCTTTACATAGTTAATGTTCCATTTTCATTTTTTATAAGCTCAAATATCTTTTGTTGTTTTCCAGTAATTGCATCCACATAGATTAAGAAATTTCTATTTTCATATTCTACTCTAAATTCATAACAAAGCTTTTCTTTTTTACCTTCTGTTGGTATTATAGCAAGTTTACTTTTTAAAATTTTTGCACCTCTTATTATGCTTTTGCTAGCTTCATCAGCACTAACTTTAGGTGTATTTATCTCTCTATTATAATGACTTACTAAATACCCTTGAGATTCAAAACCTACTACTTCTCCACTATCAAGTGCAACCTTAATTTTAATAAGGTCTGGATAAATAGTAACATTTTCTTGCTTATATGAGAAATTAAAAGTTGTAGTTCCATCATACCTTAAAGAATATGTTGGAACCATGTCCTTATATCCTTTTTTATCCAAAAAATCTTTTGCTATTTTTAAAGCTTCTCCTTTTTTTAAAGTAGGTTCTTTAACATTTCTTGTATCTATCATCCATACTATTTTACCACCAGTTTCACTAACTACCATTGATATATTATTATTTTTAAAAACATAACCTGGAATTGTTGAGTTTTTAACTCTTCCATCATAGGTTAAATCTGATATGTTTTTTTCTTTTAAGAAGTTGATTGCTATTTCTTTTGCTTTATTTTTATCTATCTTTTTCCCTTTAAGTCTTGGTTTTATATTTCCTATATGTTCTGAAAATGGTCCATCATATATAAGTTCAGGAGTTTCACTCATTCTTTCTTCTATTCTTATCATACTTGTAGCCATTATACTTTTATTAGTTTTTTTAAGCTTTTTATTAGATTTTGTTACTATATCAAAAAACTCTACTTTACCTTTTGCTATACTTGTTTGTAATTCACCAAGTTCTTCAGATAAATATTGAGCATTTTTTTGAAGTTCATAAAGCTTCTTTCTTTCTTTTTCATTAAGATTTTTATCATCTAATGCCTCTTTTGCAAGTGTTACAGTATAATCTCCTACTTGCGTTAAAAATTTTTCTGTTTTACCTAACGCTCTATGATTTAATGGAAGTTGAGACATTTTTTCTTGTGCTGAATATGATTGATTCATTATGTCTGTAAGTATTATAACATTTTGTTTTGTAGAGGTACTTACATTTACTTTTGATAAGTCTGACTGTATAGTCTCTACATTTCCCATTAACTCATAAAACATCCTTTGATATTGTGCATCTAAATGTCTTTTATATCCTATTTTTTGAGAATACTGAGTTGCTCCCCAAAGAATAGATACTACAAGAACTCCTATCAAAATATTTATTTTTCTCTTTGTACTCAAAGTATCCCTTCTTTCTAATAAGTCCCTTTTGCAAACCAATGTTTTCCTATTTTTAAAGTTGGCTTTAGCCTCCAAATCCATTTACTAGTTGCTGTTGCTGGATTCCAGTAATATATAGCTCCTCCTGTAGGATCCCATCCATTAATTGCGTCTCTTGCTGCTCTTATAGCAGTCTCTGTTGGATTTAAATTTATTTGTCCATCATCAACTGCTGTAAATGCTCCTGGTTGATATATAACCCCAGCAATTGAATGAGGAAATTTAGCATCTTTAGTTCTATTTAATATAACTGCACCTACAGCAACCTGTCCAACATAGGGTTCTCCCCTTGCTTCTCCAGTTATTGCTTTTGAAAGAAGATATATATCATCATTTCTTGAAATTGCTGTTCTCTTAGTTTTAATTGGAATTCCTAAAGCTTTTTTAGTTGAATCTCCTACAATCCCATCAACCTTTAAGTTATGCTTTTTTTGAAATTTTCTTATTGCTAGATAAGTTCTATATCCATAAATGCCATCTACTCTACCATCATAATAACCCCATCTTTTAAGCTTTGACTGTACAACTTTAACCTCTTCTCCCTTTGATCCCCAAAATATATTTGCTTGTCCATAGGCTATATAATCATCTACATAAAAGGTTATTGCTAAAAGTGAAACTATAAAGAAAATTGACATAAATACCAATGCCTTTTTCACTCTTTATCACTCCTTATTTATTCTTTGCTAAATATTTAGTATGCTTGTTTTTTATTTTTTCTATAATCTCTAGAATTTTAAATTTAAGTTTAACTTCATTATTGTCTACCAGTATCATATTATATTCTTCTTTTGTAAGAACTTTTGTTAGGTTCTTTTTGGTTTTTTTATCTGTTATGCCATGGTTTATATCTATAAAACAAAGAGGAGGAAACATTACGCACCACCAGTTTTTACCTTTTCCCTCTCCTATAATAACCTTCACAGCTTTATATTTTCCTGCTGGAAGAACTATATTTGAATATTTTTTAGTTGGAAAATTGCTATATCCAAGATCAGCACTCACCTTATAATCCTTGTTATTATTTTTAATTTCAGTAGAAGCTATATTTTCTATATTTTTTAAATTTGCTTCAATTATTTCTTTTGTTTCTTCTATACTCTTAGAATTTTCAAGCTTCGGAGATAAATAAGCTATTACTTTATCTCTTACTTTAAGCTTTAAATCCTGATCTTCCTTTGAATCACTATTTGCAATAACATGAAATCTAATTAATTTTTCCTTATACGCATCTCTGTTTTTATATATGTCCTGTAAATAAAATACCCCTGATAAAATAATTAAAATAGATATAGTTAGTATTACCGTTATTTTTTTCATATTATATTCCCCCTTATAAATTCATATATGTATTATGTCCAAGTTTTACCTAACTATACCTATTCTTCTAATTTTACTGTTTACTTTTATATTCAATTCCATAGTAGCAAAATAATGATCCCAGTCATCACTTATTTTTTTATACAACTTCGGATTGAACTTATATATATTACTATGCACTCCTATTGCATCTGCATTATAATCTTTTTGAAGCTTTATTATTAAACTTTTTATATTATCTTCCATTTTCTTCTCTACTAGCTTTTCAACTTCTCTAATTCCTTTATCATTTGCTACTAATCCTTTTACCGCAAGCTTATGCTGAGTTATATCACCCTCTGTTTCTATATATATCTCTAATACTAAATTATTATCTTTTTCTCTAACCTTTAACTTGCTTGATGTGCTAGTAATATTATAAGCCACTGGAACATTTTTATAGTTAACATGTATATCCATAACATTATAATTTTTTTTAGTTATCATATTTAAATATCTAGATTCCTCATCACTTAATTCTCCTACAAGTTTATAATCTTTTAATATAGCAGATCCTTCTATCTCTGTTCTTTTCTTATTTTCTACTATACTTGTAAGAGGTAGAACAGCTACTTTATTTTCTTGAATATCTCTTATTACTTTATTTAATGTACTATCTACAGCAGTACCATTCTTTACAGCTGAAGTCAATATATTTACATAATAAGCTCCAATTATTGGCTGTTCTGTTGGTTTTACTTTTATTATATCTGATGCATTTTGTTTAGATGCTAATATAAACATTTTTCTTGAAAAAACCTTATTCCTTACTATTCCATCCATAACTTCTCTAAACAAATCTTCATTAATTAATAAGTCTTCCCCCAAAATTATTACCTTATTATGAGATAAATCTAAATCAAAAGGTGACCTTGATTGTATTTCATTTAATACCGTATCAAAGGTTTCTCCTTTTGATTCCCAATAAAATGAAGGTTCTTTTGTAAGGGATTGCTTATTTCCAAGCAAAGCCACATTAGGTATCTTAAATGATACTTTTATACTATCTGACTCTTTTTTCTTTTCTTTTTCAGATAATTTATCTATTCCTAATCCTATTACAAATCCTCTTGCATTTATCTCTATTTTATCCCAACATCCAGATAATAAAGCAATAATAAAAAAAGCAGAAAATATTGCTAGAATTTTTCTTTTCATATTTTTTTCACCTTCTTATTAGATATTGCAATTATAAATAATATTGTAGGAATTACCGCCATGGCTATAATTTGAATAACAAGAGAAAATTTAGAATTTAATATATCATAAACATGAGCTAAATTTTGAGGACATAGTGATATTACATATACAATAGGTATAATGGGAAAATTGAAGTAACCAGCTTCCTTACAATTTAAAATGTCAGCAATTATTAATGATGCATTATATAAAAATACGCATATAGTCATGAATATATTTAAAGTCCAAGCCCCCATAACTAATGCATCTAAATTTTCCAAAAAAGCTCCTGGAATATCAATTACTTTAACAAGAGTTAAAGTAGGCCACATTAAATGAGAAGTTTCAACTTGACCAAATACAGCAACAGTTATTACTACAAAAAAAATATATATTAACCCTATAAAAATCAATGTAATATATTGTATTTTAAATGCATCCTTTGGTTTCCTTAAAAAAAATCCTATAATAAGCATTGCTTCAAATCCAGAAAAAGCAAAAACAGTATTAAAAATAGAAGGCAATATTTTTGGAATACTTGCATTAGAAATAGGCATCAAATTGGTAAAATCTGCAGTTTGTAACGAAAAAAAGAAAATAACTATAACGGGAATTCCCATAAGAATAAGTAATATTTGAGATAATCTAGCTATTCCTTCTATTCCTTTTCTTGCTCCATATGCACATACAATTAACATTAATATAATTATTACTTCAGAAGGAGTTTTTTTAAGCATATACATTTTTATGACTTCAACAAATATTCTTGTTACCATACCCATGCTATATACGTAATATATAAAAAATACAAAACCTATTAAATATGCACCTGGTTTAGTTAATAATTCTTCTCCTATTTGCATAATTGTTTTATTAGGAAAATAATATATGACTTTATAAATAAAATATCCTAATATTATACATATCATAGTAGATATTATTAAAACAATAAAAACAGCTCCACTCACTTCATCTACCAAATTTCTCGGAAGAGAAAGAATACCTACTCCTAATATACTAGAAATTAATAATGTTATAGCTTGAGATGTTGTTATTTTTTCTTTACTAGAAATCATTTTTTAATATCATCCTCCCCAAATACTTCTTTTCTTTTGTCATCTAATCTATTCGAATCTTTATTTGTATATATTTTGGGCCTAAATTTCATAGAAGACATAGGCATTCTGACTAATGTATCTTTTAAATCCTTATAATTTTCTCCTATAGAAGATAAAGGAGATAAATATGGAATTCCAAAACTTCTTAAATTAGATAAATTAATTAAAATAACTAAAAAAGCTAATATTATTCCATATAGTCCTAGAATAGATGCTGCAAACATAAAAATAAATCTAAGCATTCTAAATCCTATCGCCATATTGTAACTAGGAGTAGCAAATGAGGATATTGCAGTTACAGCAACTATAATAACCATAAGAGGACTGACAATACCAGCTTGCACTGCAGCTTGACCTATTACTAAACCTCCTACAATACCAATAGTTGCTCCTATAGCTCTTGGAAGCCTAACACCAGCTTCTCTTAAAAGTTCTAATGTTCCCTCCATAATAAAAGCTTCAGTAAATGCAGGGAAAGGAACTCCTTGCCTAGTTGCACCAAGATATAGCGCTAACTCTGTAGGAAGCATACCAGGGTGATAAGATGTTATTGCTATATATAAAGCTGGTAAAAGCAAAGAAAAAGCAGTAGCAAATATTCTTATTAATCTAATAAGACTAGATATTATCCACCTTTCATAATAATCATCAGGAGATTGCAAAAAAGTATTTAGTGTAACTGGAACTATAAGAGCAAAGGGAGTATTATCTACTAATATCGCAACTCTTCCTTCATATAGTGCCGCGGATACAACATCAGGTCTTTCAGTGTACTGAATTTGAGGAAATAAAGAATAACAGCTATCCTCTATTAACTGTTCTATACTTCCAGATTCTTGAATTGCATCTATATCCATTTCATCTAATCTTTTTTTAACTTCTTCTAAAACTTCTTTATTGACTATATCTTCTATATATAAAAGAGCTACATCTGTTTTTGATCTTTTTCCTAAAGATAAATTTTTTAATTTAAAGTTTGTATCTCGTATACGCCTTCTAACAAGAGATGTATTAATCTTTAACGTCTCTGTAAATCCATCTCTAGGACCTCTTATTACGACTTCAGATTGAGGTTCTGATACTGATCGAGTAGGCCAACCTCTTGAAGAAAGCATTATACCTTCTTTTATCCCATCTATAAAAAGAATTGTCTCCCCAACAAGTATATTTTTAATAGCTTCTTCTATATCATCTATTTCTTTAATCTCAGTTATTGCTAAAGTTTTATCTTTTATTAAATCCTTTATATTTGTCTTTATTTCATTAGGCTCTGCCATTCTAGAATTAACTATTAAGTTATTAAGAGCAAAATCGCTTATAAGGGCTTTATCTGTAAGCCCATCTATATAAACCAATGCCATTTTATAACCTTTATTAAATCCAACTTCAATTTCTCTTATAACTAAATCATCACAATCTTTAAATTCAGTTTTTATCTTATCTAGTTTTTTATCTAAACCTTCATCATGTTTAATTACAGTCATTTTATTCACCTCATAAAGGAGTAATATATTACATATCCAAAAGAAACAGTTACGTATACCAGTCCTATTACTCTAGCTATTTTATAATCTTTCCTTAAATTTTTTTTCTTTAAAATATAGCAATCCCAAAAAAACAAATATAATCCTACGGCTAAAAATAAAAAAAAGTTGTACACCTTATCAGCTCCTAATAAAATTAAATACTATTTTCACATATATAATTTTTCCC
Organism: Tepidibacter formicigenes DSM 15518; assembly: GCF_900142235.1. Lineage (GTDB taxonomy): Bacteria > Bacillota > Clostridia > Peptostreptococcales > Peptostreptococcaceae > Tepidibacter > Tepidibacter formicigenes. The sequence goes on from NZ_FRAE01000078.1 coordinate 8,230, forward strand.
AAAAATATACTTACAATACATAAAAAAATAAAAGTCCCTAATTATTTTTATTATTAATAATAAAAATAATTAGGGACTTTATATATTATAATTTATATACATTAACTTTCTTTTTTTCTTCTAGATTTTTCAATTATAAAATTTTCTGCATTTTCTATATGATGCATTGCACGTTCCATGGCAAGCTTTGAGTCTCTCTTGTATATAGCTTCTATTATATCTTCATGCTCTTTAACTAAATTTTTAGATGTATCATAATCAGATATATAAGTAACTCTAAATCTGTATACCTGTTCTCTTAGAGAATTATTTATTTGAATAAGCTTTTGATTATTTGTTGAGCTAAATATATGATCATGAAACTCAATATCCTTTTGAACCATCATATCTATATCTCCATCTTCTAAACTTTTTTTGAATTGATAAAAAATAAGCTCTAACTTTTCTATATCTTCATCACTCATTCTTTCTGCTGCTACAGATGCTGCAAGTCCTTCTAATGCTCCTCTAATTTCTAAAACCTCTATTATATCTTTTAGAGATACATCTGCAACATATGCCCCTTTTCTAGGAAGCATAATTACTAATCCTTCAAGCTCTAATTTTCTTATAGCTTCTCTTACAGGAGTTCTACTTACACCTAACTGTTCTGCAAGTTGAACTTCCATAAGCCTTTGTCCTGGGTCTAACTTTCCTTTTAAAATAGCCTCTCTTAAATGTTCAAATACTATTTCTCTTAAAGGCTTATAGTTTTCTAACTTTAATTTCTCTAGTCTATCCTTCAACTTCAATTCCTCCTTCATAACTTTTTATCAAATATGTTTGTTTATATAATTCTCCTAATTTCTCCTTTGCATATTTAGCATAATTAAAATTATCAAATATTCCAAAAACCGTAGGACCACTTCCACTCATCATAGATCCTAAAGCTTTATATTCTAGCATTTTTCTTTTTATCTCTGTTATTTCTGTATACTTTGTTTCAGTTACACACTCAAGGACATTTGCCATATTTGTACTTAAAGAATGTATATCTTTTTTCTCTAAACAACCAATTAAAAATTCTATATTAGGTCTTTTATTAACTTTTGACATATTAAGGCTATTGTAAACCCAAGCAGTTGATACAGATATATCTGGTTTACATATAAGTATATGTATATTATCTAACCCATTTATAGGAGTTAATTTTTCTCCTATACCTTGTGCTAGAGCAGCTCCTCCCATTATACAAAATGGTACATCTGCACCTAATTTTAGCCCTAAATCCATAATTTCATCTTTACTAAGTTTTAAATCCCAAAGCTTATTAAGTCCAATAAGTACTCCTCCTGCATTAGTACTTCCTCCAGCAAGCCCTGCTGCTATAGGAATATTTTTCTCTATTTTTATTTTAATACCTCTATCTATATTAAATTTATCTTTAATAAGTTGTACTGCTTTATAAGCTATATTTTTAGAATCTAGTGGTACATAAGGGTTATTACTTTCTATTACTATTCCACTATTTATCTCTTCTATACTTACATAATCATATAGGTCTATAGTCTGCATAATCATCTCAACCAAATGATAATTATCTTTTCTTTTCCCTAATACATCTATAGCTAAATTTATTTTAGCTCTACATTTTAACTTTAAAAATGACATAGTATCCTCCTCTTTTATTCTGCTAACTATATTATACTATAATTATGTTATTACAAAAAACAAAAAGTCCCAATATTACAAATAATATGGGACTTTTTGTTACATTATATTTCTGTAACTACTTTTTTCTCTATAATTAAATATTGACCTTCCTTTAATTTTTCTTCTTTATCAATTTCATTAGTCTGAGCTAGTTCTTCTAATGTTGTATTATATCGTTTAGCAACATCCCAAAGAGTTTCTCCTTCTTTTGCTATATATATTGTTATACTAGGTCTTGAACTTAAATCTAAATTACCCTGTAGTTCACCATTTACTATAAACTTACTTTCTATACTTTCTACTACTTCAAAATTAGATTTACATTTAATTTTAATATCTATTTCATTTTTCTGTAAATTATAATCTATTTCTTCTAAATCTATCTTTACATAAGACTGCATACTTTCTTTAGTGTTATTTAAATCTATAGAATACTTAAATGGAATCTCTTCTGTTATTGTATAAACTGGTCTTAACCCTTCTACTGGAGTATATAGTATATCTACATGAATAATTCCTTCTAATGTATTTTTATTTTCCATAATAAAGTTATCTGTTACAAATACTTTTGTATCAATATTCAATATTTCTTTAATTTCTATATCTTCTCTATCATTTTGAATACTCTCACTTACCACAAAATCTTCCACTCTAAAATCTACTAATTTATTTAAATTTAAACATTTATCATCAAGCTTTAAACCCTTGTATGGACAATAAGCATCTTCAAGTATTTCTCTAGTAATATTTTCTGAAACTTTGACTCTTGATTTTACTGTAGAATCAACTTCCAATAAATTACATTTTCCTTCTTCATCTTCTTTTAGATCAAATTTAAAATCTATTAATTCTACATATGCATCTTCTTTCATTCCCTCAACAACTCCAGGAACTTCAATAAATTGTGTGAATTCTATATTATTATCCTTTAACTTAAGTATATCTCCTTCTCTAGATAATGCAACAGGATTTAATTCTACCACTCCTCCTAAAATAACTTTATTATCAGATAATCTAGTTTCTTTAAGTTTTACTTTAGGATTCAAAGATATTATACTTTCAATATCTTCATTTTCCCCTAAACTTATAATTTCTTTAACTATACTTTCTCCTTTTTCTACTCCTACTATATCTTCATAATGTATTTCTTTTCTATGAGTTTGTATATCATCAAGTCCTGTAATATCTCTTACTATATCTATTTTATCTCTTCCAAACAGACTTCCTTTTATATTTACTAAGCATCCTAATTTTATTTTTCTTTCATTAATTATACTACAGTCTATATGTTCTATATCCCCAATTAATATACTTTTCATATCAGAAGTTATATCATCTTTTTCTATTACTTCATTAAGTTCTAATTTCCCATATAAATTTGATATTTTTTTATCTTGAGTTATATAGATTACATTATAATTCAAATCTCCTCTTAGTATAATTTTTCCTTCCATTATGTCTTCTTTCTTTAATGATATGTACCCTTCTGTTTTTATTATTTCAAATACATCCTCCTTTATATCAGGTACTAAAACCTCTGATTCTAAAAACGTCTGAAATCTTGAAAAGTTAATCCTATTATCTAATTTTATGATATCTTTTATTAAATCCATTCTTTTCCCCCCCATGTGAATATACATTAGCTCGTTGCAGAACTCTACAACTCGCATAAATACTACATTTAAATTTATAGAAATGGCTAAGTTTCCCCCATTTTGGGTATATATACATTAACTAGATGTGTATAACTCAAAATGAAAAAAGGAGGAAAAACTTATGCCAGTTCAAGCTAAACAATTAAACTTTTCTAATATTTCTTCTGATTTTGAAAAGTTTTTTAATCAAAATCAATACAATTTACTTTCTATGTTAAATCATTTTTTTGATATTAGTGATTTCATCCCACTTTCTTTTTATCAAAAATATTATTCTAATTTTGGACGTAAAAGAAATTTTTCTCTTGAATCTATGATTAATG
>NZ_FRAE01000038.1 GCF_900142235.1 Tepidibacter formicigenes DSM 15518
GAGGAGATACCCGATAATGAAAGATTTAGAGAAAGAGAACTTCCTAGATATGGGAGAGGACGAGGAAGCGTATCCCTTTGGGATAGAAACAGACGAGAAGACTTACAGATATCAATGTTTGGAGTGTAGATTTGAAGAAGATGTACCTAGGTTTATTATTGATGAATTTATTGAAGATGACTTTTTTGCTTCTGGTTGTGATATTGAGAATTTTGAAGTAAAAATGCCTATACTTATATGTCCAAAATGTAATGGTGAATTAGTTTCAAAAAATACAGATGAGTAGCTCTGCTACTCATCTGAGAGTATCACGAAGTGATATTTTGTTCTATCTTTTATTTTTTTATGAAGGATATCCTTAGACATTTCTATTTTTTCTTTGATTAGCTAACAAAATTTTTCTATTTCTAATTTGATCAGGTGTTAACCTTTCAGTTGACTGAGTACTCTTTTCATCATCATTTTGTTTTAATTTAATAATTTTCATATATTTAGATTTTATATTTTCAATATATTCTTCTATATCTTCAATAGTTAAATCAAACTCTTCACCTTTTGCCTCAGCTCGAAATCTAAAATAATCCATTAATTCTTCTGCATCTATCTCATTTTTAATTATAGCTTTTTCAATTTTTGACATTACAATCACCTCTTTATATGATGTTTAATTCTTATATATTAATATATTATTATCACCATCTGTTTTTAAAATATAGTATAGTTTACTAATCACTTTGTTTTTTTATAGTGCCTTACTTATTATAGCTTACCCTTTAGTTAATGTCTATATATATTATATTTTTGTATCAGTTCTATATATAATTACAATAAACAAAATATTAATTATAGTTAGATTATAAATGAAAAGTGCTAATATAGGATTTTGAATTTTTCTACGATTTTTTATTATATTTAATTTTTCTTGAAAATTTTCAAATTCTGTATTTACGATATATCATCCTTTCATAAAATCATTATATATATGAATAATTAATATTATTCTTTAATATGCATATCTTATTATTCTCAAATAGATTGGAATATATGAATAAAATAATTAATTAAGGAAATGATTAATTTTAATAAAAGAAAATTAATTAGAGGTGTAATAAATGTTGATTTTTATAGGAAAATTAGTTTTTTTATTTATATTTCTAGTTATAATAATACGATTTCTAGGGAAGTCCGTATTAGCACAATTAACCCCCCATGACTTTATGACAATTGTATTTTTATCATATCTATCTTTTCAACCTCTTAAAGTTGATGGAATAATGGAAACAATTGTTGGTATAATTGTAATATCAATTGTACATGTCTTAATTTCAAGACTTAGTCTTTTGCAGTGGTTAAATAAATTCATTATTGGACAACCTACTATTTTAATTAAACACGGAAAAATTATCAAATCTAATTTAAAAAATAGTCGATATTCTTTAAATGAACTTCTATCCGCTATTAGAAGTGCTGGCTATCCATATATTCAAAATATAGAATATGCTATTTTAGAACCAAATGGTCAATTAAGTATATTACCAAAACCAGATATGATTGCAATTACACCAAAACTCTTAAACATAAAAACCGAGTATGAAGGCCTTCCAATTGCTGTTGTTATTGAAGGAAAAATTAAGCATAAGAACTTGAGCCTAATTAATAAAACTGAACAATGGTTGATAAACGAACTAAAATTAAAAGGTTTTTGTAATCTTGATGATATCTTTTACGCTGCAGTTAACGATACAGACTATTCATTGATTGTTGATACTGGAAAATAGAATTGTTTTTATACTTTAGGTATACAAAATTATTAATAAATTTAATCTTATATAGTAATTGTTTAAAATATGTATATTCATTATGAAATATACAAGACTTAAGGTTCCTTGTATATTTCATTTATATATAAAATATTAACTTTTTATTTTGGTTAATATATTTATGCTATTTTTTAGAAAACACTTTAGAAAGAAATCCTTTTTTATTTTCTTTTCTATGTGAAGATAAATATATCATTAACTTTTGATTTTCAACACGTACTTGTTTTCTAACTTTATGACTTATATCTTCTGTTAAATTATCTTTCATCTCATCTAATTTATTTTCTAACTTATTTTCAAATTCTTTTTTAAGCTCTTTTTCTCTTTCTATAATAATATCTCCAATAGCTTCTGACATAGCATTTTTAATATTACCAACCATAGCTTTTTGTAATTCTTCTATAGATATTGCGTCAGATTTAACTAAGCTTGTTGCACACTCATCTTCTCCTTCTATATTTTGTAAACAATTATTAATAAACTGTTTACCTAACCCATTTCGTTTCCAATTCTTTATGTTTTCTAACAGCTTAATTTCTTTTTCTGTATAATATCTGTTTCCTGAATCACCACGAGGTATTTTCAAATTATAATCTCGTTCCCAGTTTCTTAAAGTTTTCTTGTTTAACTCTAACTTTTTAGATACTTGACTAATGTTATATAATTCCATACCAACTACCCCCTAATTAAATAATCAAATTAAAAAAATATATATCTTAATATTTTAAAGTTTTACTTATCAAAACATTATATGTAAATATTTGCTTTATTTTTGAATTCAACATAATATATAATAATCCTTCTTCAAATAGATAAATTTTAGCTTGTATATATTCATTTGAAATTTATTTCGTGTAATTAAATTTTTAAATATAATATTTAGTAAATAATATTACTAGGCATAAATATAATTAAAACCTAGTCCACCAGAATGAACTTTGTTTCTTAATGTAAATAAACCAATATAGGAATATATTGGATAGGTTATACTTAATTAGACAGTAAAAACTCGGACATGATATAATAAATAAACTAAATTTGGAGGCTAATCATGTCTAATAGATCTAAAAGATACACAGAAGAATTTAAAAAACAGATAGTTGGATTAGTAGAGAGTGGTAAAAGTCCAACTGAAATAGTTAAAGAATATAATGTAGCAAGATCTACTATAAACAAGTGGTTCAAAGACTATACTACATCAGGTTCTTTTAAAGCTAAGGAGAATAGAACAGAAGAGGAGAATGAACTAATAAAACTTAGAAAAGAAAATCAAAGACTAAAAATGGAAAATGATATTTTAAAGCAAGCGGCGCTGATAATAGGACGAAAATAGCTATTATCAAGGCTAATAGACATAAGTACACTATCAGCGCCATGTGTAAGGTGTTAAGAATAAGTAGAAACCTTGTCTACTATATCCCTAAAGAAAAATCATTTGATAGCAAGCTAGAAAATGAAATAATAACTATCTTTAAAAAAAGTAGAAATAATTATGGAACTAGAAAAATAAAAAAGGAATTAGATAAAAAGGGGCATCAAGTTTCTAGGAGAAGAATTGGCCGTATTATGAAAAAATATGATTTGGTATCTAATTATACAGTCAAGCAATATAAGGTTTATAAATCAAAGTGCAATGAAGAGAAGTGTGAAAATGTTGTTAACAGAGAATTTGATAGGAAAGAGTCTATGGAAGTTGTAGTAAGTGATTTAACTTATGTAAATGTTAAGGGTAAGTGGAATTATATATGCATATTATTAGACCTATATAATCGTGAAATCGTTGGGTATGCTGCTGGTAAGAATAAGGACGCAAACCTTGTTTATAAAGCCTTTACAAAGATTAACAGACCTTTAGAAAAAATTAAAATATTACATACTGATAGAGGGAATAAATTTAAAAATAATCTTATAGATGGTTTGGTAACTACATTTAATATAAAACGTTCCCTAAGTAAAAAAGGCTGCCCTTATGATAATGCAGTAGCAGAAGCTGCCTTTAAGGTTGTTAAAACAGAGTTTGCTTTTAATAAAATATTTCAAAGCTTTGAGGAACTTGAATATTTATTGTTTGATTATGTAAACTGGTACAATAACCACAGGATTCATGGTTCCTTGAACTACCTTACCCCTGTAGAATATAGAATATTAATGTCCGACAAAAAAGTGTCTTAAAAAGAGTTGACAATCCAGGTACTTTAATTTCATTATTTGGAGCTTTATTATTTAAGAAGAGCTTCTGTTTCATTTTAGATTTCATATCTTTTTTTAAAGCATCTAAAAAATTTCTTATACAATGAAACCTATCAGAAACTTGAATTATTTTACTGTTAGTAGATGTTATAGTACCTTTGTAAGTTATAGAACTATCACGAGAAACTAAAGCTACACTTGGATGTTATTTTAGCCAAGATTCTATCGTTGAAGAATCTCTATTTTCTAAAATATCTATAACTTTATGCGTTTTTAGATTACAAATAATAGTAGCATAATTAAGGCCTTTTCTAAATGCAAAATCATCTATACCTATACAAACAGAAGTATGTATTTCAAATTCTGTTTCAGAATTTTTAATAATGTTTATGATATTACTAGCCGCATTTGCACTTAACTTTAAGCCTATTGAAAAAAGAATTTTATTAAACGATTTGTTTTTCTTTTATGTGAACTTATGAAGTTATAACGTTTTGTAAATATTTTACTATAATATTTATTATTTTGACAGAAGAATTTTCTAGTTTCTAAAATAAAATTAACTCTTTTATCTATTAAAGGTAAATCTGAAAAGAACCTTTTATATTTACTATGAATTTTATTAGAAACTTTTTACAAACTGGGCATGTTCCTGTAGATTTAGTATCTATTGATTTAATATAAAGAGTATCATCTAATAGTTGACTATTTATAATATGTATTTAGGGTAGTATATATTTATCTGCAATCATTATAATATCTCCTAAATAAATTTGTAATGATTACATATTAATACATTAATATTCATTTATCAATTTTTTCACCAAAATTAACGAAGAACCTTAAAATAAGTATAAAATACACTGAAAAGTTACAAAATAAAAAATACTTTTTTCTTTCAAAGAAAATGGTTCATACTCTTTTCATTAAAAGTTGAACCATTCTTCAAATTATTTTAAATATAATGGTCTTACAGAGTTTCTATCACATCTCATACATCTTGAAGCTTCTTTCTTTGCCTCATCTTCTGTATATACTCTAGACACTGTATCAAAGTTTCCTTTTCTTTGAGAAGGATCTTTATGTTTTTCAGCAACTTTTTTAACATCCCAAATCGTACAATCTAATGGTTTTTTAGGTATTTTTATTTCTTCACCTAAATATAATCCATTCCCACCTAAATATTTATCTATTGATATTGCAGCTTTTTTAGCTTCCGCTATAGCCTTTATAGCTATACCCGGTTTATACATATCTCCTACTGCAAATACTCCTTTGACACTTGTTTCAAATGTATATGGATTAATTTCAATATCTTCGTCTAAATAACTGTTATCTGGTCTTTGTCCTATTGCAAATATTAAGCTATCTATTTCAAATGTCTTTAAATCTTCTTCATCATATATTGGATTAAATATTTCTTCATCATCAAATGTTGATAAACATCTTTTTAGAGTTATTTTTTTTAACCTTCCTTCTTCTACATGTATATCTTTCGTTCCATACCCACTTGCAAATTGAACTCCCTCTTCTACTGCTTCATATTTTTCTTCATCACTTGCTGGCATTGTATCAAATGTTTCAAGCGAAGCTACAATTACATTTTTAGATCCAAGTCTAATAGCAGTTCTAGCAGCATCCATGGCAACATTGCCACCACCGATTACCAATACATTTTTTCCAATTTTTCTTCTTCCTTCTATTTTTACTTTTCTTAAGAAATCTATAGCAGTTTCTATATCTGAAGATTCTGGACCAAATTTATTACCAATGTGGCATCCTGTTGCTAAAAGTAGTGAATCAAAATTTTCTCTTAATTCTTTAAAAGTAATATCTACACCAACTTTTGTATTTGTTATAATTTTAACTCCTAAATCTTTAATTAATTTAACCTCTTTGTCTATAGTTTCTTGTGGTAGTCTATATTCTGGAATTCCCATAGCAAGCATTCCCCCCACAACTTTAGCAGCTTCATAAATAACTACTTCATATCCTGTTTTTGCTAGGTAATATGCAGCTGTAAGTCCTGCTGGACCAGCTCCAACAATTCCTACTTTTTTACCATTACTATCTAATTTATCTTCCTTATATTTTTCCATTTTTAGTGTCATATCACATGCATATCTTTTTAATGCTCTAACTCCTACTGTGCTTTCAATTTCTCCTCTTCTACATCTATCTTCACATGGACGAGCACATACTTTACCGCATATAAATGAAAGAGGATTATTTTTTCTCATTAAACTATACGCTTCTTCTACCTTATCATGCTTCATAAGTTCAATATATCCCGGAATATAAACTTCAGCAGGACATGCATTCATGCACTGAGCAACCATCAATCCTCTACATATTCCATTTTTACATTTTTTATCTACTATATGCTCCATAAATTCATTTTTAAATTCACAAGTTATGTATATAAATATTTTGTGAAGTAAATCTTCTGCATTAGTTTGAGCTTCTTTATTTACTTCATTAATTAATTCTTCAAAATCAGATTCTGTTGCTTTACCCCCCGCAATATTTTCTACTAACTTATTTAATTTTCTAATATGTTTATTATCAATACGAAGTTCTCTAACCATAAATCTAGTTAAAAATCTCAAATAATCCACTGGACATAAAAGATTACTTAAAAATATAATCATATTTCCACTCATATACTCTTCGTAATCACTTAACTTGTTATTTATATCTTTTCCTCTAATGCATATTCCTAATGGTCCTCCAACTTGAATTAATTTTACTATTCTTTTATTTTTCATCCCTCCTGCGTATTCATTTAAAATTTCTTTAATTGTTTTATCTGAAGAAATTTCAAATTTGCCTTTTTTATTAATATCTCCAAATATGCTAATTACTTTATTCATTATGTTCACCTTCTTTTTTTGATAATAAAAACCCTTTATCTAGTTCATCCCTTTCTAAGTTGTACATATAGTACTGAGGTAATGATTCCATGCACTGTTCATATCCAATCATACTAAAAGGACATACTCTTACACACTTTAAACATTCTTTTTGTGTGGTCATTAATTCCAAACATGTTGAAAAACGAGTTTGTCGTTTTATTGACCCTTTATATTTCTTTTCTTCTTTTGGTATTGAGTTAGATGGACAAGATTTTTGACACATTCTACATCTTGAGCAAAATTCCTCAATATTAAAATCTTTAGGTTTATCTAAAGGAAGTTCTGCATCTATTAAAATAGAACAATATTTTAATCTTGTTCCTGCCTCTGGAGTTACACACACTCCATAAGTTGAATAATTACCTAATCCAGCATTTACTGCATGGGGTGAGTATTTAATAGATCCATCCCAACCTCTTGCTCGACAATCATATCCCTTTGTTCGAATAAAATCAGCTACTTTATGAACATTTCGTGCACACCCTGTATAAGCTCCAAAAGCTCCAAGTTCTCCTTTAGGATTTGGGTAATGTTTCATCACATCTTTAGGCATCTCATATCCAAGAAGTATTATAGTATCAAATATAATCTCATCATCAACTCCCATTGATACATATCTTCTATCTACTTTTGTTACACCTACACTTGCAAAACCTAAGCTCTTTGCATATTCAAAAATTTCTTTTTTTACTTTTAATAAATCTTTTTCTTTTTCCTTTGCAGGTTTAGGAATATTAATACCTTTTGCTTCATTCTCGATTCTTTCCATAGAAATCCTTTGATCCTTTATATAATACATTGAATCTCCAGTTATTTCTTTATGCATCAATCCAAAAAATTTAGCACTTTTGCTCTTTTCTTTGTTTTTTCCTTTGTTCATAGGAGGAGGAGCAACTGGATAAGGTTCATTTTCTATAATAAGATCAAATTCTTCAATGTCAACCAAATTCACATAAGGGTTGTTATCTGTTATAGCTTTACCTGTATTTTCGTAAATATTGTACATACCATCAGGATTCCATCTATATATTCTATCTTCTGATGTTTGTTCAATCATCTGTTTTTTCTCATCATTCCATTTTCTTACCAAATCATCATATGTTATAATTTCATCTTTAGACTTTTTCATTATTTCACCCCATTTTTTTAATAAACAATATATACATGTTATTTAGTTTCATTTTGCAACTTTATTTTATCATAATTAGTTTCGTTTTGCAACTTTATCGTTATAAAAAATAGCAATGCATTCCTATAAGAATCTACATTGCTATTTAATGATTTTATTTTTCATCTTTTATTCTTACAGCTTCTTTATGAATATTTTCAGACATTTTTTTTAGTAATTCTAAAATATTTTCTTTATTTTTTTCTGAAAATCCTTTGACAAAAATATCATTTGCTTCGTTTAAAATGTTCAAAATTTTTTTTCTATTAACTCTGCCTTCCTCTGTAATATATAATCTTGTTATCCTTTTATCTTCACAGTCTTTTATTTTTTCTACATAGCCTTGTGAAACTAAATTTTTTACAGACTTATTAACTGTTATTTTATCTTCTTTAAGAATAGTACATATGTCATTTTGACTTAATCCTTTATTTGCATTAATTACTTTTAAAACTCTTATATCATGCTTTCCTAAATTATATTGTTTTAATTTTTTATTAATATAATAATTATAATCTCTTTCAATCATAGCTAAATACATATTTATCGAATGATTTTCCATTATATGTCACTCCTATATAATCATTTTATCAATATATTATATCAAAATAGATTACTTTTAAAAAGAGCCCTTATTTCTGCGCAAAAATTTTCACTTCAATAATAATGATATCTTTATTTTGTCCCTTTATATGATTTTTCTAATAAATAAAGCTTTTTTCTATTTTTTTTAAATATATAACTTTTTTCAATCATTTTATCCTCTGCTCTCTTAAATGATTTTGTTTAACTTTATATTTATTATGTGCTACTTTCCTTATATTGTTTTTATACCTAATGTAAATATAGACATCCAAAAAACAAGCCCTCTATCCTAGTTTAATAACTATAATAGAGGGCTTTATTAGCTATATAATATCATATTATTATTCTTTAGTTATAGCAATTTCCTTTCCTTCTTTTCTCCACTGTGCAAATTCAGCAACGGCAGTGAAAAGTGCGTCTGTTGACGAGTTAAGTGCAGTTTCACAAGAGTCTTGAATAACTCCAACAACAAAACCTACACCAACTACTTGCATTGCTACGTCATTTGGAATACCAAATAAACTACATGCAAGAGGAATTAATAATAATGAACCTCCAGCTACTCCAGAAGCTCCACAAGCACTTACAGCCGAAAGTATGCTTAGGATTAATGCAGTACCCATATCAACTTTAATACCTATAGTATTAACTGCTGCAAGTGTTAATACCGAAATTGTAATCGCTGCACCAGCCATATTTATAGTAGCACCAAGAGGAATTGATACTGAGTAAGTATCCTTATCTAAACCTAGTTCTTCACATAATGTCATATTCACTGGAATATTTGCAGCTGAACTACGTGTAAAGAATGCTGTAATACCACTATCCTTTAAACACTTTAATACAAGTGGATATGGATTTTGACGAATCATAACAAATGTAATAAGTGGATTTACAACAAGTGCCATAAAAGCCATACAACCTACTAATACAAGAAGTAATTTTCCATAGTTCAATAAAGATTGAATACCATTTGTAGCAATTGTATCAAATACTAGACCCATAATACCAAGTGGTGCAAAACTGATTACCCATCTTACAACTTGAGATAAAGCATCTGAAAAATTACTAATCATTGTTTTAGTAGTTTCAGGTGCACTCTTTAATGCAAATCCAAGAAGTAATGCCCAAGCTAAAATACCTATATAATTAGCATTAGAAAGCGCTGTTATAGGATTTGAAACTATATTCATAAGTAATGCTTTTAATACCTCTGAAACTCCTCCTGGAGGTGATACATTCTCAACACCTGCTCCAAGTGTTAATGATACTGGAAACATAAAACTTGCTATAACAGCAACAAGTCCTGCTAAAAATGTTCCCAATAGATAAAGAACAATGATTGATTTCATATTAGTTTTTTGCCCACTCTTATGTTGAGAAATAGCAGACATTACTAGGAAAAACACTAGTATAGGCGCAACAGATTTTAAGCCACCCACAAATAATGAGCCGAAAATACCGATTGGTTTTGCTGCATCCGGAACTATAATAGCTAAAATAATACCAATGATCAAACCTATAATAATTCGCTTGACCAAACTTAATTGATTCCATTGCTTCAATAAATTTGTCATTTTGCTTTTTCCTCCTATAATAATATAAAAATATAGTCATGCTGAATATAAATGTACTCAACTTACAAAAAGTAATATATAAATCCATCAAATAAATCCATCAAACGTTTTCCTTTTATTAAGTCAAATACTTTCAAAATTCAGCTAACAATGAGAGTTTATCATAAATTCTGTCTAATTACAAGATTTTTTAATTTCGTATTATTGCTACATGTTAATGTTTTCTCATTTTTCATTAAATTATACTGTCTAATCATATCTATGAATTTATGAATTTCGTGCATTAGTTTTAATAATTATACTTCACTTAGATTTATATATACACGTTTTATCCATTTAGAAATGATTCTAAATTTAAAAGAAGGTGACTTTAAGTCCCCTTCCTTTATAAATTTAGAATTAAATTAAATTATCTTCTTTTAATAAATTAAATAATGTTGGATTAAGATTAAATTGATTCATTAAATTTTTTACTTCATGTAAGGCTTTTTCTTTTTTATTATTAGATATACTAGCTTTTGATGCCCTAATTAATATATTTTTAGGTGAATGTGCTATATCTATAAATTCTAAAAGCTGAGCTTTATATCCTACGCTTTCTAATAAATTAGCTCTAACAGAATCTGTCATAAGAGCTGCAATTCTCTCTTGTACTACCCCATATTTTGTAAATATAGATAATGACTCTGATTTCATTTGCTTATTAAATTCATGTTGGCAGCAAGGAACAGAGAAAATCATGTTGCTATTCCACTTTATTGCATTATATAAAGCATAATCAGTAGCTGTATCGCATGCATGTAATGTAATTACCATATCAACTTTGTTGTTATATTTAAATCCATTTATATCTCCCAGCTCAAAACGTAAATTCTCATAATTATATTTTTTAGCTATATTATTACATTTTTTAATAACATCAGGCTTAAGATCTAAACCTATCATTTTTACATTAATTTTTTTAATTTCTACAAAATAGTAATATAGAACAAATGTTAAATATGACTTTCCACATCCAAAATCTAAAATGGTAAGTTCTTTAAAATCATTCTTCTTAATTTCATCATCAATAATTTCTACAAACCTATTTATTTGCTTATATTTGTCATATTTTGAATTAACTATTTTCCCCTCTTTTGTAAAAATACCTAAATCTATAAGGGGTTGAATCAACATTCCCTCTTTGAGAATATAATTTTTTTCTCTGTTATGACCTTTGTTAGGAATTTTTATATTATCACTTTTTTTCTTATTAAACAAAATCTTACCTTTTTTAGATATTTTTAAATCAAATGTATTTGTATTTGACCAAGCTGAAAGCTGCTTATAACTAGATGATAGATATTCTAAAACTTTTTCACCCAAAATATTTATATCAATATTTTCATGAAATACCTGCTTGTCTGTATATTTTTCTATTTGATAATATTGTTTTTTACTGTTCTCTTTTAATACAAATATTATCTTATTATACTCAACATCTTTATTTTTCTTATTGCTAACAACTAATTTTACAATATCTTGTTGTATAATTTCATCAATTACTTTCTTTAAATCTTCCATATCAACACACCTTATCATTTATTTTATAATTAATAAATATCCATTGTTATATAGAGTATAAACCTGAATACCTCTAGAATGGTTAGTATATATATTATACACAGCAATTAAAATTTTATCTATATAATACTTTCTAAATACAAAATTGAAATTTAAAATATTTTAATTTCATTTATAAAAAAGATGTATATGAAAATATTTCACTATAAGTAGTATTTTCATATACATCTTTTTTTCTAAATCTATTTCATTATCTTACATATATTATTAGTAAATTCTACAGGATCACTTATTGTAAGTCCTTCTATAAGTAAAGCTTGATTATATAATAAATCTGTGTATAACTTAAACTTTTCTTTATCATTTTCATAAGCATTTTTTAATGATTTAAAAACATCATGATTTATATTTATTTCTAAAACTTTATCAGCCTTTATCCCCTGACTATTAGGCATAGAGTTTAATATCTTTTCCATCTCAATCGTAATATCCCCTTCATTGGATAAGCACACAGGATGATTCTTTAATCTCTTAGATGCTCTAACAACTTTTACCTTATCAGATAAAGTTTCTTTCATATATTCAAACAATTCTTTATTTTCTTGTTCATCAACACTAGATGAATTTTCATTTTCATCTATATCTATTCCTATATCCCCACTTGATACAGATTTAAATTCTTTACCTTTATAATTCATAAGCATTCTTATAGCAAACTCATCTATATCATCTGTAAAGTACAGTATCTCATATCCTTTGTCTAATACAAGCTCTGTTTGAGGAAGCTTCTCAATTCTTTCAATAGACTCACCAGCAGCATAATAAATATACTTTTGGTCCTCAGGCATTCTAGAAACATATTCATCTAAAGTAACCATCTTCTTCTCTTTTGATGAATAAAACATTAGTAAATCTTGTAATACTTCTTTGTTGCTTCCAAAATCACTATATACTCCATACTTTAATTGTCTTCCAAATGATTTATAGAACTCTTCATACTTTTCTCTTTCATTCTTTAATATATTCTTTAATTCATTCTTTATCTTGTTCTTTATATTCTTAGCTATAAGTTTTAATTGTCTATCATGCTGTAATATCTCTCTTGATATATTAAGAGATAAATCCTCTGAATCCACTATACCTTTTACAAATCCAAAATAGTCAGGAAGTAAATCAGAGCATTTTTCCATAATCATGACTCCACTTGAATAAAGCTCTAAACCTTTTTCATATTCTTTAGTATAAAAATCAAAAGGAGTTTTTTCAGGAATAAATAAAATTGCATTATATCTAATCATACCATCAACACTAAGGTGAATATGCTTTATAGGCTTATCAAATCCATAGTGCTTCTCAGCATAGAAATTTTCATAATCTTCCTTAGTAAGTTCTTGCTTATTCTTTTTCCATATAGGAACCATACTATTTATAGTTTCTTCTTCTATATAATCTTCGTATTCTTCTTTACTTCCTTCTTTAAGCTTCTTTGTGGTTACATCCATTTTGATTGGGTATCTAATAAAATCAGAGTATTTCTTGATTATAGACCTTAACATGTACTCCTCTAAATACTTATCAAAGTTTTCATCTTCTGTATTCTCTTTTATTTTAAGAATAATTTCTGTACCTACATAATTTTTTTCACATTCTTCAATAGTGTAACCATCTACACCTTTAGATTCCCACTTGTAGGCTTTATCACTTCCAAAAGCTTTACTTATAACTGTTACAGTGTCAGCTACTAAAAATGCTGAATAAAAACCTACACCAAACTGACCTATTATATCATGTCCATCTTTAATTTCATTTTCTTCTTTAAACTTTAAGGATCCACTACTAGCTATAACACCAAGATTGTTCTCAAGCTCTTCCTTTGTCATTCCAATACCAGTATCATAAATTTTAAGTAATCTATTTTCTTTATCAGAAGCTATCTTGATATAATAATCATCCTTATTAAAAGTTAAAGAATCATCAGTTAATGCCTTGTAATAAATCTTATCAATTGCATCACTTGAATTTGAAATAAGTTCTCTTAAAAAAATTTCTCTGTGAGTATAAATAGAATTAATCATAAGTTCTAATAGTCTTTTAGATTCTGCTTTAAATTGTTTCTTTTCCAAATCAATCTCTCCTTTCACCCTGTTAGATAAAGATTTTAATTATTAGCACTGTTACCTCACGAGTGATAAGTACCAATTTTTATATAACATATTTGAAAATTCATGTCAATATTTTCGATAAAAGCTTGTACCAAAAGAGATTACAAACTCTATACACGATATAGAATTTGTAATCTTATATTAAAACTTGCAATTTATATAATAAGTTATCCTTTTACCATTGTTCTAATGTGTTTAAATAACTGAACTTCTACTCCAATACCTAAATGTAACTTATACAATTTTAAGCTTTTAATTTTTATTATGAGTATATATCCGAAAATTCAATGTTAATTTTTTCAACTTTATCTTCAGTAGAGATTTTATCTACTAAAACAGATTCCTCTTCTACTTTTAAATTAGCAGGTATTTCAATAATAAATTCACTACCTTTACCATATTCACTATTTAAATATATATTTCCTCCATGTGATTCTACTATAGACTTTACTAAGGAAAGTCCTATTCCACTTCCTTCTTTTTCTCTATTAAGTAAAGGATGTACTTGTCTAAATCTTTCAAATATTGTTTCTTGTTCCTCTTTTGGAATACCTATTCCTGTATCCTTTACAGAAATACAAACTATATCATTCTTATCATATATATTTATAAATATACTTCCTCCTGCCTTTGTGAACTTAATAGCATTAGAAAGTAGATTAAGAACAACCCTTTCTATTTTATCTGCATCACATGAAATAATTTTTTCTTCTATATCTGTATCAAATATTATATTTAAATTTTTACTCTTTATGTATTCAGCTACAGACATAGTTATATCTTCAATAACTTGAACAATGTTATAATTTCTAAAATTCATTTTAAAAAAACCTGCATCTATTTTAGTTATGTCTATTAAATTATTAATAAGCCTAAGAAGCCTATAGCAATTTTGAGTCATTATTGGTGAATATTTATTATAGTAATCATAATGTACATGAGTATTTTTATTCTCAGAAACCTTGTTAATAAGTTGAATAGTTCCTAATAAAATATTTAATGGTGTTCTAAGTTCATGTGATATATTAGAGAAAAATTCCGTTTTTAATCTTTCATATTTTAATTTTTCCCTAAGTATTTTTTGTTTTTCCTTTTCTCTTTCTTTTCTTCTAGAAATATCTCTTATAATTGTTAAAATTGCAGGCTTTCCTTTATAAGTTATTTCATTCATTGTTATTTCAATATCAATAACTTCCCCATTACTCTTAATTCCCTTTTGTTCAAGAGTTGGAGCAGTAATTTTTGATTTTTTAACCTTGTCAATTGTACTTTGAACAGTTTCTTTGTAATCTTCTTGAATAAATTCTATAAATCTCTTATCTATTATATTTTCATAACTCTCTTGTCCAAGGATTCTTACTGCAGCTTCATTAACAAATACAACCCTATCATTTTGTTGAACAAATATTCCATGAGGAAAAAGCTTTACAAGTTCCTTATAGCTTTCTTCACTTTCAGCAAGCCTTTTAATACCTAAAGCTATTCTATGCCTTAAAAAAAGAATGTTCATTATTAAAAAAATAATTATAATAGCACTTGCTGTTAAAATATATTTTTGCACTTTATCTTTTGTAAGATATATGGTTATATATTCCCATTTTGATTTTACACCGTCTATTTCATTAACCGACATTTTTTTAATTCCATCATTTATAAAATTTAATAATTCCTTTTCACCTTTTTTAACACCAACTCTAAGAGGCTGTGTATATATTGTTTGTAAAAGTTCAAAATCTTTTAATTCAGGATAGTAAAAGGATATCTTTCTAAAATTATTATGGTAATCTATACAAACAGCCTTTACTTTCCCTTTTCTTACAGCCTCCATTACCTCTTTAATATCTTGATATACCAATAACTTTGTATCAGGATAATTGTTTTCTAGATAATGTCTAGCATAGTTTTCTTTTGTAACACCAATCCCTAAATCTTTAATATCATTAATATTAAAGATATTTATGTCTTCTTTCACATATATCCCTGTCATAAGATCTATAAAAGGACTTCCAAAGTCCATATATTCTGATCTATCGTCATTATAAAATAGACCTATATGTACATCTGCTTTTCCATATTTTATAAGTTCCAATGTTTTTGTCCAAGATGTTTCCATGATAAACTTAACTTCAACGTTATTAACCCTACCCCATGCTTTCCAAAAGTCAATTAATATACCTTTAGAATTGCCTTCTAAGTCTAAATAACTAAAAGGTTTCCAGTCACTTATGGCTGCTACTTTAATCTTTTTGGGATTTTCAACTATTACTTGTGAGTTAATATTAAAAGTAAAACTCATTGCTATTATTACAATAAGTATGCACTTTTTAAATATGATTTTTATTTCTTTTTTCATACAAACATTGCTTCCTTTCAAACATTTTTCCATTGATATATTTTTAATTTTCTTTATATTCTAAAACCATACATGTCATGCTATATTTCTGTATAATTCCATTATAATCAGTATAACATATTATTTATGTATTAAATAGTAACTATATATGCAAACAATTCATACTATGCTAATACATTAGTTTTTGAAAGGAGATGATAGAATGTATTACTATCTACCTTATTTTTATAAAAAAATTCAGAATAACAATATATATATATTAGATTTTAAACAAGGAGATGTTAACGGTGATATGATTATAGATAATGTATACTTAATTGGAAAAAAACCACATGAAGCAAAAAGTCCCTTTAGTGACAATATAACTTTAATAATTCAAGATAGAAAAACAAACGTTTTTACTAGAATTCCATTAAAAGAAAATTCAGGGTATAACCCAACAATCTTTTTAGGTGATTTTACTGGTACTAAGGTAAGTGATGTTTTAATTAGTATTGATTCAGGTGGAAGTGGTGGATATGCTTTTTATTATATATATTCATTTATAAACAATACTCCCAAAAAGCTTTTTGACTACGAGATATTTAATCAAAAATACAAGTATAATGTTATATACAAAGATTATTATGAGGTTGAAGTTAAAAGAAAAAATAAATCAGAAAAATATATCATCGACATTAAATATAAAGGAGAAGAATATTTATCAGAAATATATGATGAAAATGGTAAACTTAAAGAACCTATTGAAGGATGGGTCAATCCTATAGGAGGATTATATCCTATAGATTTTCAAAGAGATGAAATCTATGAATTATATGCATCACAAAGAATAGCTGGTAGATATAATGCCGATGGCTTAGGATATATTCAAACATCATTAAAATGGAATGGTAAAGAGTTTATTCCTTTCTTCCAAACTATAGGAATACTTGGATAAAAATAAAACTCCAATGAAATTTCATTAAATAACAATTGACAGTTATTCAAGAAAGTTATAACATCAATAAGGCTACACTTTTATATTACCTTAATTAAAAATTAAAACAAAGGAAGATTAAAAATGACAGAACAAAATTTAAGCTTTATTGATGAGGTTAGAAGAAGAAGAACTTTTGCAATTATTTCCCATCCAGATGCAGGAAAAACTACTTTAACTGAAAAATTTCTATTATATGGAGGTGCCATTCGCTCAGCAGGATCTGTTAAGTCAAGAAGATCGCAAAAACATGCTGTTTCTGACTGGATGGAAATTGAAAAACAAAGAGGAATCTCTGTTACCTCAAGTGTACTTCAATTTGAATATAATAACTTTTGTATCAACATTCTTGATACACCGGGACATCAAGATTTTAGTGAAGATACTTATAGAACACTTATGGCAGCAGATAGTGCTGTCATGGTTATTGATTGTTCAAAAGGTGTTGAGGAACAAACAAAGAAACTATTTCAAGTTTGTAAAATGAGAGGAATCCCAATTTTTACCTTCATCAACAAGATGGACCGTGAAGGAAAAGATCCATTTGATTTACTTGAAGATATTGAAAATGTTCTAGGAATACGTTCTTGCCCTGTAAATTGGCCAATTGGTTCTGGTAAAGATTTTAAAGGAGTTTTTAACCGTCACAAAAACCAAATTGAGCTTTTTAATGATGGTAACCATGGCCAATCTATTGCTAAATCTATAACAGGAAATATATCAGATGAAAAATTTAATACTTTATTAGGGGATGTCCTTCATAAGCAACTACAAAATGATATTGAGCTTTTAGATGTTGCTGGAGATAGTTTTGATTTAAATCAAATACTAAATGGAGAATTAACACCTGTATTCTTCGGAAGTGCTCTTACTAACTTTGGGGTTGAACCATTTTTAAAGTCCTTCTTAGATATAACAACACCTCCAAAACCACGTAGTAGTAATTTAGGAGATATTGACCCTGAATCCACTAATTTTTCAGGATTTATTTTTAAGATTCAAGCAAACATGAATAAGTCTCATAGAGATAGAATTGCGTTTTTAAGAATTTGCTCTGGTAAATTTGAAAAGGGTATGACAGTTAATCATGTGCAGAGAAATAAAAAGATTAAATTAGCACAACCCCAACAATTTATAGCACAAGATCGTGTCATAGTAGATTCAGCTTATCCTGGTGATATTATAGGAATACACGATCCAGGAATATTTAATATTGGTGATACATTATCTCAAAATCAATCAAAATTGCAATATAGTGGTATACCACAATTTGCACCTGAACATTTTGCAAGAATATCTACAACAAATTCACTAAAGAGAAAGCAATTTTTAAAGGGCATTACACAATTAGCTGAAGAAGGTGCCATACAGGTATATAAACGTCCTAATATTGGTATGGAGGAACTTATTATAGGAGTAGTTGGAGTTCTTCAATTTGAAGTATTAGAATATCGTCTAAAGCAAGAATATGGTGTTTATATCACTATGAATAGATTGCCTTATCGATATATACGTTGGATTGAAGAGACTACTTTTAATCGTGATAACTTTTCAATAACAATGGATACAATACTGGTTGAGGATAAAGATAAAAACCCTGTTCTTTTATTCCAAAATGAATGGTCTGTTAGACAAATAATAGAAAGAAATGAAGGTTTAATATTAAGAGAGACTTCTATATAAAATAAATTATATAAAAATAACGTCTATTTTTTGTAAATACTTATCATAGACGTTATTTTTGTATAACTTAAAACTCTTCCTATATAAAATTAATATTTCTAAACATCACACTGCTCAATTTCTATAGAATAATCTCCACAGTTTTCACATACTATTATACTTACATATAGCTGTGCCTGAATATCCTTTTCTCTCTGCATAATTCCAATATTGATAATATCCTTCTAATTCTAAATCTATTTGACCCTCTTGCAATTTAATATCACTAAATTGTATTCCACAAAATATTAGTACTCAACTTATTTAAATGCATACTATATTAAAGTTTTGATATTTGTTTAAAAACCAACTTTAGCTTTAGAATTACTTAATTATACTGGTATTGCAGGAATATATTTTCCTTTTACCGCAGAATCTAATGTTAATTGTTCAATGCACTCTAATGTAGATTTTCAATACTCAGGATATATACTTGCTTTAACTTATATTAATAATGCTTTGGCTAAAAAAGACTATACTCTTTTAAAAGAATTAAGTAATAAGAGATATGAAGTATAAAAATGAGTTTTGGAAAAAGTACGAAGGAAAGATTGATGAGTTAAAAACTTTTTTCTAAACCTTCTAAATTATTTCCATATAATTTAGCCAGTCTCAAAATAGTTCTATTATAAAAATTATGATAGTACACGTGTCCACCTGATATTTCTTTAAAAGTGATATTTTTGCCAGTTGGAGAAACCCCTTTACCATTTACAAGATATCTCAAAAACATAATTTTAGTTATATATGACTCTACTAATTCATTATCTTAATTATAAATATCTCCACTAGGGTATTTTACAGTATAATTTTTTCCTATAAGTTTAACTGTAAATGTTTGTGTATTTTCATCATATATATTTCCTGTTAGTTCTGCCATTTGTATGGGATTAGTGTTTTCAAATATATTTTTTATATATTCATATGGAACTCTTCCCTGTCTATTATCATTTTGTATTATAGTACTCATATCTATCCCCCTAAATAATCAATATAGTTGTATTTTATTTATTATATGAAGTCCATAATCCCACATCTTTAAAACCCAATCTTTTATATATTTTTCCTGCATCTGGATTATTATAGAATAAACATAAAGTCTTATTTTCACTTAAAAGTTCTTTACATATATGTGTCATACAAACAGATGCATAGCCTTTTTTTCTATAATTTGGATGGGTGCATACACCAATTATCATAGCAGAAGTGCTATTTTCTGCTGTAGTTTGTGCAATTGAAATAATTTGATTATCTTCTTCTATATAATATGCCCTACCACTTTCTAAACTTCTCTTAACTACTTCTATTGGTTGATTATCAAATTCATCTATTGCTTCATAAAGTTCTATTATACGCTCAACTTCATTCAAGCATAATTTATTAATTTTAGTATATAAATTAATATCTTCTAAGTTTAAATCATTATCTAATTTACAAAAATACATATCTCTTTTGCGAGTAAATTTAAATAGATTTCCAAATTTTTCTATAATAGTTTTTTCACCAGATAAAAATTTAAATTCTATATTTTTCATAATTTCATAAAAACCATTAATGTCAAAAGTATCTCTAGAATAGAATATAAGATTATTATGATATTTTAGTAATACAGCTTTTAAATCTCCCTTTTCATTAAATTCTCCCCAAATTGTTTGAAATTCTTCATCATATCCATAGTTTTCAATATCTCCTATAATAAAAAGATTTATTTCACTTTCCTTTTTTAAATATTTCATAACAATATCATTATGACTATTATTTAATTCTATAATCATAAATAGTCCCCCTCTCGTATAATACAAATATATTTTAATTCTTTTTCTACCATTACCTATCTTAATTTCTCTACTAAATTAGTAGTTCCATTTAATGAATTAAAATCCATATAATTTTATTAGTTTATCTTACTATATTTTCACTTTATTTTCTACAGGTCATTTTAACATTAAAACTTAAATTTTTTTATTATATGCTGCATTTAATTTAAAAAAGAGCCTTAATCGACTCTTTTGAATTCTTTTTTCTAGTTTTCTAAAATATTACCTTTAAGATTTTCTTTATTTATTAACTCCTGTTTAACTTCTTCTATAACTTCTTTCCATGGCCTATAGTTTTCTTCTTCAATCCTTTTTTGTATTAACTCAACTGCGTCTAGTAAAACTTCCATAATATAACCTCCCTCTATATACTTTTATTTTCTCTTAAATACTCTCTATTTCTTACAATTTCATAAATTGATAGATATATTTTTTGGATATAACTTCAACATATTCAATTTTATGGATATAGAAATGTATAACCCCAGAAAATCAGTGTTTTTACCAAAATATTACTGGAATTAATCCACTAATTTCATGGCGACGTACCCTCCCATGTCTCACAGGATCAATGTCCCTAAATTCCTTCGTTCAGTCTATCCATGATGTGGTATCAGCTATGCTCCTTTGCGGGGTCAAATGCCCTAATGGTTAATATATCTGCTGAATTCCTAGCTAT
>NZ_FRAE01000133.1 GCF_900142235.1 Tepidibacter formicigenes DSM 15518
ACTAAAAGTACTACAATATCAACTATTTTGAGCAACGGAGTCCGTTAGGACTCGTTGGCGACATGAGCCATGCGATAGCATGAAGCGAATTTTTTAAGAAAAGAGGTAACAATTTATGATGAAAAAACTTTTAAGTTTTTTAATTATTATAATACTTGGAATAAGCATGTCTGCCTGTACCTTCTTTTATAAAGAAAAGGTAGTAAAGCCTAAAAAAAAGATTACAGTTAAGGTGGATAATAACTTAAAGGATGAACCTATAAAAACAAAAGAAGAGCTTAATAAAAAAATAGAAGAAATAATAAAAGCGGATGAAAGCATAGATTTAAGTGATAAAAATATAGAAAAACAAGAAATAGTAAAGGATAAAGATAAAAAGGAAAATACTACAAAGAAAATATCAAAAAAAGAAATAATAAATAAATACAAATCAAAATTCTATTTACTTCAAGGTGAGTACAATGGAAAGATAAATGGGATGATAGCCCAAGCTAAAAAGGAATATTATGCCCTTCCTGAAAAAGATAGAACTACAATGTCAAAGCTTAGAATAGGACTAAAATATTATAATAAGGCAAAAGGACTTGAAAAGGAATGTGACAGTAAAGTAGATAGCACTCTATCTTCAATGGCTAAAGAACTTACTGAAAGTGGTTATTCAACAGAAGCAGTAGATTTAATAAAGAATTATTATGAAAATGAAAAATCCTCTAAAAGATCATATTATTTTTCAAAAATAAAATAAAATTAATAGTAAAAAAGTATCATGTTATTTTGGTTATATAAATGACATGATACTTTTTTATTTAAAAAATAACATTAAACGACATTGGGTTAATTGAAAAGTAAAATTAAAATCAACAAAATATTTAACTAATACTTCGGACTTAAGAATTTGCGAAAATTAGGACTAAATGACGAACGAAAGTGGGTCTTGAGTCATTGATTTTAAAAATATGTCATATTACAATAATATATGGATGTTTAATCTAAATTTTATAATATATAGAAAAATAGTGAAATTATTCATAAAATAACTAGAAATGTAATCGATTGTTTTTTAAAGGGGGGAATAGGATGGAAAATGTAAAATTATTAGAAATAGAGAAAATAAAAGTAAATGATTCATTTATTTATCTTACATTGAAAAGAATTATTGACATTATAGGATCTTTACTAGGAATTATAATTTTATCACCTGTGTTTATAGTAACAGCCATGGCTATAAAAATAGAAGATCCTAAAGGGCCTATTTTTTTTACTCAAAAAAGAAATGGGAAATATCCTAAAACCTTTAATATGTACAAGTTTAGATCTATGGTACATAATGCAGAGGAACTTCTTGAAAAACTAAAACATAAAAATGAAATGAATGGTCCAGTATTTAAAATAAAAGATGATCCTAGAATTACAAAAGTGGGAAAGTTTATAAGAAAGACAAGTATAGATGAACTTCCACAACTTTTTAATGTTTTAAAAGGAGATATGAGTCTAGTTGGACCAAGACCACCAATACCAAGAGAAGTTGAACAGTACAATGAATATCAAATGCAAAGACTTTCTGTAAAGCCTGGTATTACTTGCTATTGGCAAGTATGTGGAAGAAATAATATAGATTTTGATGAATGGGTCGAGCTAGATTTAAAGTATATAGGAGAAAGAAATTTATTTGTTGATATAAAGCTTATATTAATGACTGTGCCATGTTTACTTGGTGATAAAAATGCAGCGTAAATATTATAACAAACAAAATATTATAAACTACAGATTATAGTATATATAGCTTGTGTTAAAAAATATAATGACTTAGACAATATAATTATTTATTAAATTTATATAGGTAGTTGCAAAATAGAGTGAAAGGTTATCCACAGAAAAATTGAGTTGAAATTACTAAATAGAAAGAGTTATTAACAGTAATATTCAAA
>NZ_FRAE01000042.1 GCF_900142235.1 Tepidibacter formicigenes DSM 15518
TATTTAGATATGAATTTTTCGTATATATACTTTATAGACTGAACTTTTTGCATAGTAATAATGGCTAAGATTGTAAGTACAAATAATTCAAAGCTACGCTTATAGAAAATATCTCTATACAAAAATAAATACTTTTTTAGTGTTTTTAAAGTTGATTTATCGTCAATAATCATAATATAACTGAGCTCCTTATTTGTTATTTTGGTTTAATCACTAAAGATTATTAACAATTTAAGGCTCAGTTATATTATTTTTTGGATTAAATTTAATCAATTACTTGTAAAGTGGTGTTTATATATTTATGCCTTTTTAACAAATTGTGACTTTAATTTCATAGCTCCAAAGCCATCTATTTTACAATCAATATCATGTCCATCAGATGAATCATGAATTAAACGTATATTTTTTACTTTTGTACCTATCTTTATAACTGATGAACTTCCTTTTACTTTCAAATCCTTAATTATTGTTACAGTATCACCATCATTTAATATATTTCCATTTGAATCTTTGATAGCATTTGTATTTTCACTATTTTCATCTATTGATTCTAAAGTCCATTCATGTGCACATTCTGGGCAAATAAGAAGACTTCCATCTTCGTAAGTATATTCTGAATTACATTTTGGACAATTTGGTAAATTAAACATAATTTCATTTCCTCCATCATTATTATTAATTTTGATTAATAAGAATTATTTCTGATTTCCTCATAGTTTTATATATTATCATAACTTTGTCATATTGACAAATCTCCTTCTAAACTCTCCTTGAAGTTCCTTTTTGACGCTTATTAGATGCCTCATATATTTTACACACAAAATTAGCCATGGCAAATGCCATGGCTAATTTATTTGCTTTATTTCTGCACATAATCTTTAGGATTTGGTGCTTTAATAACGAAAATCTCCAACGTTTCATCATGCTTATTTCCAACATTCATTTTAGTATTATAAGGAATATTCAGTATATCTCCTTTAACATATTCATGTACTTCTTGATCTCCCAATTGAATTGACAATGTTCCTCTTATTACTATCATATACACATTAGAATTTGCAAAATGTTCTGGTAATCCCTCACCTTTATTAAATATCATATGATTTAAATGAATATTTTCATCATTAATTATTTTTTCTATCGCTTTTTCATTTCCTGTTGAATACTTATAAATTTTTTCTAACATATCATACAACTCCTTCTGCTTTTTTATCCTAAAAACTGTTCTAAATCTTCATCTACACTATTTATACCATTAATACCAAAAGTATCAACAAGCACTTTTGCCACATTTGGTGATAAAAACGCAGGTAATGTCGGTCCAAGCTTAATATTTTTCACACCAAGGTAAAGCAATGCAAGTAATACAATTACTGCTTTTTGCTCATACCATGCAATATTGTATGCTATCGGCAACTCATTAATATCATTAAGCTCAAATATCTCTTTTAATTTAAGGGCAATAACAGCTAATGAATAAGAATCATTACATTGTCCAGCATCTAGTACCCTTGGAATACCTCCTATATCTCCTAAATCTAATTTGTTATAACGATATTTAGCACAACCAGCTGTTAAAATAACTGTATCCTTTGGTAATTTTTTCGCAAACTCAGTATAATAAGATCTAGATTTCATTCTTCCATCACAACCGGCCATTACAAAGAATTTTTTAATTGCACCAGATTTTATAGCATCTACTATTTTATCTGCTAATGCAAAAACTTGTTCATGTGCAAATCCTCCAATAATTTTTCCTGTTTCTATTTCTTTAGGTGAATCTAATTTTTTAGCATGTTCAATTATTTCAGAAAAATCTTTTTTTCCATTTTCATCAGCTTCAATATGTTTACATCCAGGATATCCCGTTGAGCCAGTAGTGTAAATTCTTTCTATATGTTCTGGTTTTGGTGGCACAATACAATTTGTTGTAAATAGTATTGGTCCATTAAATGTTTCAAATTCTTCCTTTTGTTTCCACCATGCATTTCCATAATTACCAACAAAATGATCATACTTTTTAAAAGCTGGATAATAATGAGCTGGTAACATCTCACCATGCGTATAAACGTCTACTCCTGTACCCTTTGTTTGTTCTAATAACTGCTCTAAATCTTTCAAATCATGACCTGATATTAAAATAGCCGGATTATTTCTAACCCCAATATTCACTTCAGTTATTTCTGGATTCCCATAAGCACCTGTATTAGCAGCATCTAACATAGCCATAACATCTACACCATATTTACCTGTTTCCAATGTAAGAGCAACTAAATCATCTGCACTCAATGTATCATCTAATGTTGCAACTAATGCTTTTGAAATAAACTCATAAATTTCTTCACTCTCTTTTCCAAGATTATAAGCATGTTCTGCATAAGCTGCCATACCTTTAAGTCCATATGTTATTAATTCTCTAAGAGAACGAATATCCTCATTTTCTGTAGCCAAAACTCCAACTTGAACAGAATCTGCTTTAGCCTTTATAACAGATTCTGAATCTGCTTTCCATGTAGCAACATCATGTAAATCATTAAGTACTATCCCTTTATTTTTTAATTCTTCTTTCATTTCTTCTCTCAAAGCTATTCCTTCTTTGATTTTTTCAATAAATACCCCTTCATCAAAATTAGCATTTGTAATAGTCATAAACAAACCATTCATTATAAAGTGATTTGCATTTGAAAACTTAATACCTGCTTTTTTACATTCTTGTGCAATTAATGCTATACCTTTCAATGTGTAAATCATTAAATCTTGTAATTTTGCAACATCTTCTGATTTACCACAAACCCCTTTAATTGTACAACCTGTTCCCTTTGCTGCCTCTTGACATTGATAACAAAACATACTCATTTTAAAAAACCTCCTAATTTATTTTTTTTAATATTTCACCTTTTCTCAAATTAGCTCTTAATGTACTTATAATTTCATCCATTTTTTCTAATTCTGCTAACATACCTTTTTCTTCATTGTTAGTTTCTATAATTTTATCTATACCACCATTTTTTATAACAATTCTCTTATCTGCCATTAAGGCTAAAATAGGATCATGTGTAGCCATTAATACAATTTTTTCTTCATTAACAAGAAGATTTAAAGCTTTTTTCCTATCTATTCCTGCATTTTCTATTTCATCTATTAAAACAATCGGTGATGTACTTAGTATTGCTGTATCTGCTATCATTAAAGCTCTAGACTGCCCTCCACTAAGACTAGTAATAGGTGTATCTAAATTAAATTGTTCACCAGCTAAATTATTAGCAGCATCAATAATTCTCCTAATTACTTCTTCTTCTTTTTCAACCATTCTACTTTTAGCATGTAACTCTATAAACTCTCTTACAGTTAAATCCATTACAAAATTCATATTTTGAGATAATTGTGCAACTAATTTATTTGAAGATGAAAAACGCCATTTTTTATCAGGTATTTCTCCATTAATTAAAATAGTTCTTCCAGTAGGAGTATCATTATTAGCAGCCCATTCAATATCAGCTAATAATCGACTTTTCCCTGAACCTGTTGGCCCAACAATTGATACTATTTCACTTTTGCGAATAGTAAGTGTTTCAAAATTCTCTCTTTCTCCATATTTGTTCTTACCTGCTACAATTGTCAAAGACTCTATATTATCATCTTCTACTATTCCGAGAAATTCTAACATCTCATTGATATAAGCTACAAAATCGTCTTTTAATTTTTCAATATCTATTGCCCACTCCTCTATTTCTTCTTCAGTAAAATGATTTAAATATTGTTCAAATGTAATTTCTTCATATCCTTCTACATTAAGATTATTGTTTTGAAAAAAAGAAATAGAAAATGGATATTTACTTTCAAGATTCTTTATTTTCATTTTTTCTATATCTTTTATACTAATCATCTTCTTCACCCAATTTCATCTTTCTAACATTACCCATTTGATAATCTTCCCCAATTCTTCTCTCTCCTAAACAGTATGAACAAAGAGCTGAAGGCATTGAAAATCTCAATTCTTTTCCTCTCACAGTTTCTACATCTTCTTTTTCATCATATAATAGTGTGCTTAATTCAAATGCACCTTGCCCTGTTAATCCATTTACATGCATTATTATCGCCTTGGGATTTACCGAATGAACTTTCGAAGCAAAAACCTCTCTTTCTGCTTGTGATACAATATCCCCTTTTGTTATTACAACAATATCTGCCGATTTTAACATAGGTCCAATTTTTTTAGGTGTATTAATACCACTTAAATTATCGATAACACATATTGCCTTAATATCTTTAATGTACGGTGAACAACGATTACAAAGTCCTGCACTTTCTGTAATCAATACATCTAGATTTTGTTTTTTTCCCCACTGAACAACTTCTTCAATATTACTCACAAAATAATGATCTGGACATAAAGAACCCGATAATCCTTTTTTAACTGGAACTCCTGACTTTTTATATAAAACATCATCGTCAGTATATAAGCAATCAAACTTTACTACACCTACACTTAACCCTCTTTGATGTAGAGCAGAAATTGTCTTTAATATTACTGATGTTTTTCCAGATGAAGGAGGTCCCGATATTGTTATTAAATTCATAATCACACCTCTCTAATAGCTTCATTAAACATTTTCTCACATTTACTTATTAAACTTCCTATATCATTATTTTTAATATAATCCCAACCAATCCACATATACTTATGATCTTTAGAAATCATATTATCCACATCGGGATTTACACTTGGGAACTTCCCATTGTGCGATAATATTTCTCCAACTTTTTTTGAAGCAAAAAAATCTACAATTGGTTTTAATTTTTCCTTTTTCTCTTTTTTACTCAACATAAATATCGGACTAATAATCGCACCGTCTTTTGGCCATATAGCTTTCATAGGTCCATCTCTCTTTATCATTCTCGTGAAAAAATACGGCATTATTGTAACAACTGGTTTTTCTGTTTTTCTAATATGAGATTTAACCATCTCCGATGGGTGCATACTTTTTAACAAGCTTTTACCCAATTTTTTTACTCCTTCTTCACCGTATTTTTTATAAATATTTAATAATATGGCATTAAACAAATCAAAATCTCCTATTGGTAAACTCACTTTATTTTCAAATTCTTCACTTAATATATCTTCCCAACTTGAAGGCATTTTCAGTCCTTTTAATTCCTCTGTATTCACTAAAAATACTGCTGGTACAACTCCTATCATTGAATACTGTTTATCTGGATCTTTTAGATTTATATAATCATTTTCAAAATCTCTATTGTAATGCTCTATTTCTGTAATATCTTCAAATACACCTTCTGACTTATATTTACCAATTAAATTTTTATCAAAAAATAAGTCAAATCCTGCTGATATAAATATATCTGGTAATACATCTACTGATTTTGTTTTTTCTAAAGATTCTTTCAGCCAATCTACACCCATAGATGCAGCTTTTAATTCATAACCTATAGTCACATTTAACTTCTCTTTATTATTTTCCAACCAATCTTGAAAAGCTTCCATCAACGGCACTCTTACAGGACATGGCAATATACCTTCAATTTTCACATCTGCATTTTGTGCTATTTCATTTACTTTAGATACCTTATCCACATTATTTTGCTTATCTTCAATAATATTTATTAATTGTTTTGTAAAAGTATCTATATTTATTTTTTTCATTTTTAAAGCTGTTTCTAATGTAATTGTTTTTCCAATTGTTTTTCTTTGATTTTCATCTTTTATATTTTCAAAACCTACTGAAACCAACAAATCAATTGCTTCTTTATATTTTTCAGTAATATCAAACAATGTATCTTTTATATCAAAATATCTATTATCCATTTTTTCACCTCATAAATTACTCATAATTTAGTAATTTTTTCTTTTGTTACACTTATTATATCATTTGCATTTTTCCATTTCCGTATCCTCTGTTACACAAAAAATTTTTTTTAAAAAAATGGTTATACAAGTATTTTAAGTATACTTGTATAACCATTTTAATTATACATTCGATTTTAACGAATCAACATCAATAATCTCAAATGAAGATTTGTAAAAATTAATAATACCTTCTTCTTTCATTTTTATAATTTCTCTGGACAATGATGGTCTAGATACATTTAAAAATTCAGCTAATTCATGTCTTTTTAAAGGTACCATAAATTTATTTCTTCCAGCAATACTATACTGTTCTAATAAATATGCACTTATTTTACTCCTTATACTTTTCATTGATAAATATTCTATTTTCCTATTAAGTTCAAGTGCCTTTTGCGAAACTATTTTTAACATATTTTGAATTAATAATTTATGCCCAATACACATTTTAGGACAATTAGCTAGAATTTTATTTGGAGTAAAAAACCATACTATACAGTCTGTAGATGCAATTACTGTAACAGGCCACTTATCATCGTTAGAAAAAGCAATTACTTCGCCAAATATACTATTCTCTTTCAATTTAGTCATAATAACTCTATCGCCTGCTGTATTTTCTTTTGTAACAACTACTTCTCCTTGAATTACAATTCCTATTCCAGTAAACTTATTTTCTACTATGGTTATATACTCCTTTTTTTTATAAGATACTATTTTGGGTTTTAAACAAATTAACATTCTGTTTAATTCGTCTAACTCAATATTTTCAAAAAGTTTGACATTTTTAAGCTTATTTAACCATTTAGTATACATAAAATTTTATTTTTAAGCTACTACTCCTTTCTTTTTTAGTATTCCTTTATTATATCATAGAATATACTATTTCCATTCTATAACATCTATAACATCTCCAGTTTTTACTACTCCACCTTTAATAACTCTTGTAAATATACCTTCTCTTGGCATTATACAATCTCCAACCTGCTTTCTTATTTCACATCCCCCATGGCACTCTTTACCTATCTGAGTAACCTCTTGAACAGTATCACCTATTTTAAGTCTTGTTCCAATAGGAAGCTCATGAAGAATTATACCCTCTGTTGTAATATTTTCAGCAAACTTACCTGTACAAAGTCCATCTATTCCTAAAGCCTTCATTTTATCTATACTTTCTTGACCAAGTAAACTTACTTGTCTGTGCCATTTCCCTGCATGAGCATCCCCAACTAAACCATAATCTTCTTTAAATTCACCTTCAGGTATAGGTTTTTTAATAACCCCTTTTTTCTCACTTATATTAATAGCCACAACTTTTCCAATTTTATTCATTTCTATTCCTCCCCATAATTTACTTTCTTTTTACTTTCTTATATAATCTGATTTGCCACCAGTTTTTTTAACAAGTCTAACATTATCTATTACCATATCCTTATCTACCGATTTGCACATATCATAAATAGTTAAAGCTGCCATGGATACTGCAGTTAGTGCTTCCATTTCAACTCCTGTTTTTCCAAAAGTAAAAACTGAAGCTTGTATTTCTATTTCATCTTCTAATATATTAAATTTTATATCAGCACCAGTTAAGAATATGTTATGGCACATTGGAATTAAATCAGATGTCTTTTTAGATCCCATTATTCCACCTATTTGAGCTACCGATAAAACATCTCCTTTTTTTATAAGTCCTTCTTTTATCAAATCAACTGTTTCTTTTTTCATTTTTATAGAACCTCTTGCTATTGCTACTCTTTTAGTGTCATCTTTTTCTCCTACATTTACCATATGCGCTCTTCCATTTTCATTAAAATGAGTAAACTCCATATTTATCCTCCTATAGCTACCATATTTCTTTTTATATATTCTCCATCTTCTAAGTGATGTGATTTTGGCTTTTTATTTATAGAATTTATAATTATCTCTTTTAAATCTTCTCCATTTCTTAAAGGAGTTTTTAAATCTATTTCTTCATTTGAATGAAGACATAATTTAAGCTTTCCATCACAAGTTAGTCTTACTCTATTACAGTTATCACAGAATTTGCATGATATTGGGTTTATAAATCCTACCTTTCCCTTTCCATTAGAAAGTTTATAATAGTTTGCAGGAGATGATATGTCATCCCTTTTAATCTCTTTTAAATCTTTTATACATTCTAAGACTCTGCTGTTTGGTATAAACTTATCTAATGACCAACCTTTAGCCTCACCTATAGGCATAAGCTCTATAAATCTAACATCTATTTCTTCATTTTTAGTTAAGTTAACAAAATCATAAATTTCATTTTCATTAAATCCACCAATTAAAACAGTATTTAATTTTATAGGAGTAAGTCCTACTTTTTTAGCTTCTTTTATTCCTTTTATTAAATCCTTTAAATTTCCACCTCTAGTTATCTCTCTATATTTTTCTTCATTTAATGTATCAAGGCTTATATTCACTCTGTTTAGTCCTGCATTTTTTAAATCTTTTGCGTATTTTTTTAGAAGCAATCCATTTGTAGTTAGTGCAAAGTCTTTTACTTTATCTATCTTTCCTATTTTCTCAATTAAATTTAAAACTCCTCTTCTAACTAAAGGCTCTCCACCTGTTATTCTTATTTTATTTATTCCTAAATCTACAAATACTTTTGTTATTTTTTCTATTTCTTCTAATCTTAAAACTTCATTGTGATCTATTTTACTTATTCCATTCTTTGGCATGCAGTATTTGCATCTTAAGTTGCATAAGTCTGTTATTGATATTCTAAGATAATTTATTTTTCTTTTATATGAGTCAATCATATTACTCCCCCACAATTATTACTTCTCCAGTATTTTCAACCTCATATCCCCCCAGATTATTTATTCTATTCTTAAATTCTTCGCTTTTAATTACATTTATAAAATTAATTATCTTTTCATCTTCCATATATTCAAAAGGTACTAAAAAGTCATAACATTCATATCCAACTGGTATAAAATCTAAATCCATGGCCTTAGCTGCTGACATTATTCCAAGTCCAGTATCACAAGAATTGCTCTTAACACTTACAGCTACTGCCATATGAGTTGTCATTTCTCTTTCATATCCTTTTATATCACTAGTTTCTATATCTAATTTATTTATATTATAATCAAGAAGTATTCTAGTTCCTGCCCCTCTTTGTCTATTTACAAAAGATACATCTTCTCTTATTAAATCCTTAAAATCATTTATATTTTTAGGATTTCCTTTTTGAATCATAAATCCTTGAAGTCTTTTAACTCCTTTTATTAGTGACATTTTTCTTCCTTTAAAGTATTTTTTTATATAGCTTATATTGTACTCTCCTGTATTTTCATCAAGAAGATGTATAGGTGATATATGGCATTCACCTCTTCTCATTGCCATAATCCCCCCCATACTTCCAACATGTCCAGATGATAAAGGCATTATATCTGAAATTATATCCATTATTAAATCATGGCTTCCAATAGAAACTAAAGTTTCTTTTATACTATCTTCTGTTTTTAAAAGTTTTACATCTACAAAGTTTCCAGCTTCTATTCCCTCACTATTTTGAGGGATTTCAAGTACTCCATCAGCTTTAACAAGACTCATTGTAACTCCTGCTCCACGAGTTAGAGGTGTTGCTATTAATTTATCTTTAACATATCCTAGATTTACTCTTACAAGTTCTTTATTTTTAAGTGATGAAACTATTCTTTTTGATAGTACTGCTTTTTTAATCTCTTCTTTATTCTCTTTAAATTTACTGTATTTTAATATTAAAGGCTTTACTAATGTTTCAAATACCATATAAGAAGATACAGGATATCCTGGTATTCCTATAACTGGCTTTTCATTAACTATTCCTAGTATTGTAGGCTTTCCTGGCTTTATTGCAACTCCATGAACTAATACTTTTCCTATTTCTCTTATTATCTTAACAGTATAGTCTTCACTTCCAGCAGAAGACCCTGCATTTATAAGCACTATGTCATTTTCATCCACTGCTTTTAAAATAGTATTTTTAAGAATTTCATAATCATCCTTTACTGGAGAAATTCTATTAGGTATTCCTCCATATTCTAAAACTAATCCTTCAAACATTCTAGAATTTGAATCTATTATTTTTCCTTCTTTTAAATCTTCAAATTTCTCTACTATTTCCGACCCTGTAGGGATAATTCCAACTTTAGGCTTTTTATAAACTTTTAGTTTATCTACTCCTCCAGCAATTAAAGCTCCTAAATCTAGAGGTCTTATTTTATGCTTTGAAGGAATTATCATCTCATTTGCTACTAAATCCTCTCCAATTGGTCTTATGTGCTGCCATGGATGAGCTGGACTTAATATTTTAACTTTACCTTTTTCAAGCTCTATTACATCTTCTATCATAATTACTGCATTATACGGCTCTTTTATTAAATTTCCTGTATTTATATAAACAAAGTCCTTACCTTCTTCAATTATTTTAGGATTAACTTCAGTTGCTCCATATGTATTCTCTGCAACAACAGCTATACCATCCATTGCTGCACTATTATAATGAGGAGAGGAATTTTTAGCAAATACAGCTTCACTTGTAACCCTATTTAAACTATTTAAAACATCTATTTCTTCATAACTTATAAACTTATCCCTTATTTCACTAAAAAATATTTCTTTTGCTTTATCTACATCAGTATTAGAAATATATATATTTCTATCTTCCTTTTTCATATTTATTCCCCCTATATAAAATACATATCTACCTCTTGTCCCTTATATAATCCTTCTTCTTCAGATTTTATTACTACATATCCACAAGATTTTGATAAAAGTGTTATAAGTCCTGATTTTCCAAAGTTAGGTACTGCATATAATTTTCCATCTCTTTCATCTAAACTTACCATTTGATATGTTTCTTTTCCTGGTGATGAGTGAATATTATAATCCATTATAGCCTTTGTTTTGTTAA
Source organism: Tepidibacter formicigenes DSM 15518 (assembly GCF_900142235.1). GTDB lineage: Bacteria > Bacillota > Clostridia > Peptostreptococcales > Peptostreptococcaceae > Tepidibacter > Tepidibacter formicigenes. The sequence continues at coordinate 10,788 of NZ_FRAE01000042.1, forward strand.
TTTCTTTATTTATTCCTATAATTTCTTTAACTAAGTATTCAACAAATATTTTAAATACTATTATAGAAGATACTGGATGTCCAGGAAGTCCAAATATTACTTTTCCTTTTCCTTCTCCTATTAACGTAGGTTTTCCTGGTTTTATAGAAACTCCATGAACTAATACTCCTTTTCCATCAAATGAATTTATAACATCATAAGTAAAGTCACGAGTTCCAACAGAACTTCCTCCAGATATTAAAATAATATTTGAAGTATTCAGTGCTTTATCTACTTCTTCTCTTAATAATTCATAATCATCCTTTACTATAACTCTATTTACTATTTCTCCACCTAATTTCTCTATTAAAGAATATAATGCATATCCATTTATATCTCTTATTTTTCCAAGAGTTAATTCTTCATCTAAATCTATTATCTCGTCTCCCGTTGATATAATATAAAATTTAGGCTTTTTATATACCTTAACAGTTCCTACTCCTAAACTTGCTAAAACCCCTATATCCTGTGGTGTTATTTTTTTTCCTTTATTTAAAATTACTTCTCTTTTTTTTATATCATCGCCTTTGTATATTACATTTTCACCAGGAAATAATGGTCTGTGTATTGCAATAGTTATATCATCTAATTTTTCAACATGTTCTATCATAATTACACTATCTGCTCCCTCTGGAATCATTCCTCCAGTTGGAACATATACAGCCTGACCTGATTTAATTTTAGTATCTATACTCTCTCCCATATTAACTTCTCCAGCAACATCTAAAAAGCTAGGAAGCGAGTCACTACAGCCATGGCTGTCACTGCTTTTTATAGCATATCCATCAACAGTTGATCTATTAAACTCTGGAACATTAATATCTGATATTATATCTTCTCCTAATATTCTATCTAAACAATTTAGAATACTTACTTCTTCTAAATTAATACATAAGTCCGAAAAATTTTCCTTTAATATATTTTTAACTTCATCAACTGATATAACATTAAAAAACTCCATCTATTCCCCCTACCTTTCCCCTTTCAATACAAACAATTTCATCACATAATCTTTTTGCTTGTTTTAAATCATGAGTTATTATAATAACTGTACTTTTATTTATTTTATTGTAATTTAAAATTTCTCTTTCTATTAAATTTGTACTATTAGTATCTATATTTGATGTTGGCTCATCTAAAAGTAAAAGCTTTGGAGTAAACACTAAAGCTCTACCTAATGATACCTTTTGTGATTCTCCTCCCGACAGTAAATGTCCTTTTTTGTCTTTTAAGTCAAGAATATCCAATCTTTTTAATATATTTTCGACTTTCACTTTTCTTTCTCCTTTAGAAATACTCCTTATTTTTAGAGGATATTCAATATTTTCATACACACTTCTTTTAAATAAATTAGGTCTTTGAAGTACAAGTGTCATATCCTTATATATATTTTTATCTATGCTTTTTCCTTTATATAATACACTTCCTTTAAAATCCTTATCCATGCCAGCTATTATATTAAGAAGAGTACTTTTACCTGCACCATTTGGCCCTATTATCCCAGTTATTATTCTTTTTTTTATTTGAAGATTATCTATATCTAGAACAAGTTTATCTTTATAGTACTTTTTAAGATTATTTATTTGAATATCCATATTAGTCCTCCACATTGTATTTATAAATAATACTGTTTATACCAAATGATATAAATAAAAGAACTATTCCTAGTGCTATTGCCATGGCATAATTTCCCATAGAATTAAACATAGCAATAGATGTAGTTATAACTCTTGTATGTCCTTTTATATTTCCTCCAACAATCATAACTGCCCCAACTTCAGATATTGCTCTTGAAAAAGTTGTAACTATATTTATAAATAAATCAAGCTTTAACTCTCTTACTATAAGAGCTATTATTTGAAATTTATTAGCTCCAAGTGTTATTCCTACCCTTTCAATATCTTTTCCTCTATTTTTTGCTAGGTTATAGGTAAGTCCTAATATCAATGGAATTACAAGTAAAGTTTGAGCAATTATCATTGCTGATGGAGTGTATAAAAGCTTTAAAAAACCAAAAGGTCCTCTTCTAGAAAGTATAATAGCAACTAAAAGTCCTACTACTACTGAAGGTGTACTCATTAGTGTATATAATATTCTTGAGAAAAGTCTTTTTCCTTTAAAACTAGTTATTCCTAAAAAAATTCCAATTGGAATACAAATAACAGAAGATATTATTGTTGAGGTAGAAGATACAAATAAAGATAAAAATATTATTTTATAAATTTCCTTATCAAATGAGATTAAAAGTTTTACTGCTTCCTTAAATCCCCCTAGTATATAGACCATTCCTTCTCCCCCTAATATTTATATCTATTAAATCAGGGCTTAAAGCACTACATATACTTTAAGTCCCTCTTTTAAAAAACTACTCTGCATTTGGAACAAATAATGCTTGCCCAAACTTATCTTTTCCATATTCAGCTATCATACCTTGAGCTTTTTCTCCCAAAATCCATTCCATGAATTTTCTTGCACTATCTGCATTTATGTTTTCGTTTTTGTCAGGATTAACAAGAATAACTCCATATTGATTGAATAAATCATCATTTTTCTCAACTGTTATTTCAAGGCTTAAATTATCTTTCATTGATAAATATGTAGCTCTATCAGTTAAAGTATATCCCTGCATTTCATCAGCCATTTTTAAAACGTCTCCCATCCCTTTTCCTGCTTCTACATAAAAATCTCCTTCAGGTGTTACTTCAGCTTTCTTCCAAAGCTTAAGCTCTTTTTTATGAGTTCCTGAATCGTCTCCTCTTGATATAAATTTAGCTTTATTTTCATTAATAGCTTTTAGAGCTCCTATTATATCATTTGAATAGTTTTCTTTTAATTTTGCTGGATCATCCTTTGGTCCAACCAATACGAAATCATTGTACATTACATCATGTCTTTCAATTCCATCTCCATTTTTTACAAATTCTTCTTCTTTATCCTTTGCATGTACTAAAAGTGCATCTGCTTCTCCATCTACTCCCATTTGAAGTGCTTTTCCTGTTCCCACAGCAACAACTTTAGCTTCTATTCCTGTATCTTTCTTAAATTCTGGAAGTAAATAATCAAGAAGTCCACTATCTCTTGTACTTGTAGTAGTTGCAAGTATTATGCTAGTAATTTTTTGTGGTTCTTGAGTAGATGCATTATCATTTTGCTCATTTGTGCTAGAGCATCCTACTAATAGTGTAAATACTAAAATTAATGATGTTAAAATAGAAAGTAATTTTTTCATTTTTTTATCCCCCTTGTAAATTATTAAAAAAACAGCCCAAAAGGACTGTTTTAAGACATATTTATAGCCTAAAACTTTCCTTTCCAATCACGGGAGGCTAAAGAATTTCTTCTTCAACCCATAGGCTTAAATATCATAGCTCTACCTTAGACATTTAAGCTCGGAAAATTTGAGTAGATATTCATTTTTTCTCCTCTTGCAAATCCTATTAAAGTTATATTCAGCTCTCTTGCAATATTTACTGCAAGATCAGTTGGAGCTGACCTTGAAACTACTACTGGAATTTTTCTCTTTGCTATTTTTATAAGTATTTCTGATGATATTCTTCCACTTATAAGAATTATTTTATCTTTTAATTTTATATCATCAATTAAGCATTTACCTAATATTTTATCAAGTGCATTGTGTCTTCCTATGTCCTCTTCAAATAATATTATTTTTTCACTATTGCAAAGACCGCAGCTGTGAACTCCTCCTGTTTGTAAAAAAAGCTCTGATTTTTTGTTGAAATTTTTTATTAAGCTCAATATTTTATCTGGATTAACAGAAGTTTTATTCTCTATTTTTTTGCTTTTAAACGAATCAAGCACATTATAAAATAGAGTTCCTTTTCCACAGCCACTTGTTATAGTTCTTTTCCCATATAGCTTTTCTGTTAATAAGTCCTTATTTTTTGTGTATATATATCCATATCCTTTTTCTTCATCAACTATAACCCTATCTATATCCTTATTAGAGTTTATAACCCCTTCAGAAGCTAAAAACCCTACAGCTAAATACTCTAAAGATTTGGGCGAGCACAGAAGAGTTACAAATTCTTTATCATTTAAAAATATAGTAAATGGATATTCAACTACTACTATATCTTCTTCTTTATTTATTTCTTTTCTTTTATATCTACTTATCTCAAGATTTTTCACATTATCCATTGAACTCATTCCCTATCAAATGTAGATAATTACTTAAATCTTCTTTGGTATTTAAGTTTAAAAACATATCCCAATTAGGACTAAATTTTCTAGCATCTTTTTCTTCTACATAAAAAGTATTTAGTTTTTTGAGAAGTGAAAATACAGACCTTCTATCTTCTAATAGATGATTTTCTATATCATTTATTAAATCTTTGTTGTAAAAAGCATTAAAAGGCTCTATCCAATCACCTAATTTTGTTACACATGCACTAACATCTTTATTATTTATTTCATTCTTCATATATTTTATATAATCAATATTTATAATTGGCATATCACAAGCTATAAAATAAATATATTTGCTAGAGCTTTCTTTAAGTCCAATGTGAATTCCACTTAAAGGTCCTTTTTGTTTTATTTCATCAGAAACTACCTTATGTGAAAGCCCTAAATAATATTCTGGCTTGTTGGTAACTATTATTATTTCTTCAAATTCCTGCTTTAGCTTATTTATTATATTATCCATTAATCTTCTTTTATTTATTTTTAAAAATTGTTTATCAAATTCCATTCTAGTACTTTTACCACCAGCAAGTATTACTGCACTTTTAAATTTATCCATAATCTCCCTCTATCTTGCACATTCAGATGCTTTTCCTGTAAGTATCTCAAGACCGTGATGAACACTGTCTATTACATATTCTAAAGATTCTCTTACAGCCTTAGGGCTTCCAGGTAAATTTATAATTAATGTTTTGTTTCTTATCCCACTTACCCCACGAGATAACATAGCTCTTTTAGTTATTGAGAGACTGTAGTATCTCATAGCTTCAGATATACCTAGAGCTAATCTATCTACAGCTTTTAATGTAGCCTCAGGAGTTACATCTCTTTCACTAAATCCTGTTCCTCCAGTGGTAAGTATTAAGTCTACACTCAAATCATCACTCATATGTATCATTTCATTTAAAAGAGAATCTTCTTTATCAGGAAGTACTACATATTTTTCTACAGTATATCCCTTTTTAGTTACTATTTCTTCTATTACTTTTCCACTTTCATCAATTCTTTCTCCAATATATCCTTTATCACTTGCTGTAATTATCCCCACTTTAAACATATGTTTCCTCCAAAACCTTTTTATTAATCTTTTCAAGCCTTACAGCACAAACCTTAAGCTCAGGTATTTTACATATATCATCTAGTTCTGTATTAGTTAAATAGTTTGCAGCTCCATCTGCAAAATGGAATGGCATAAACACTACCTCTTCATCTACAATATCAGTTATTTTAGCAGTAGTAGTTATTTCTCCACGTCTTGAATAAAGTTTGACTTTTTCACCATCTTTTATTCCTAATTTATTTGCAGTAGATGGATTTATTTCTATATAAGAATAACCTGCCTTTTGATTTAATCCTTCTACTCTACCTGTCATTGTTCTTGTATGATAATGATACAGTATTCTTCCTGTTGTCATTATCAGAGGATAATCACTATCTGGAATTTCTGCACTCTTTACATAATCAACTGGCATAAACAATCCTTTTCCTCTAGCACAATTACCTTTATGAAGATACTTCGTCCCAAGATGGTCTTTACTTGGGCAAGGCCACTGAATACCTGATTTTTCTATTCTTTCATAACTAATTCCACCATATTGTGGAGTAACTGAAGCTATTTCATCCATTACATCAGATGCTGATGCGTATTTCTTTTTATATCCCAGCTTATTCATTATTTCCATTAATATCTTCCAATCAGGCTTCGTATCTCCTACTGGATTTATAGCTTTTCTAACTCTTTGTATTCTTCTTTCTGTATTTGTAAATGTTCCATCTTTTTCAGCAAATGAAGAAGCTGGAAGTACAACATCAGCAAGTTGAGCCGTTTCTGTTAAGAATATATCTTGAACTACTAAAAAATCTAAATTTTGTAGCCCTTTTTTAACATGATTTATATCAGGATCCGAAAGCATTGGATTTTCTCCCATTATATAAATAAATTTAACATCACCAGTTTCAGCTCCATGCATAATCTCAGGTATTGTAATTCCTACTTTATCAGATAATTTTACGTCCCATGCTTTTTCAAACTTTTCTATAACCTCAGAATTTACTACTTTTTGATATCCAGGTAATGTTCCTGGAAGTCCACCCATATCACAAGCACCTTGAACATTATTTTGTCCTCTTAGTGGGTTTACTCCACCTGATTCTATACCTATATTTCCACAAAGCAGTGCTAAATTTGATACAGACATTACTCCATGAGTTCCAGTTTTATGCTGAGTAATACCCATGGCATAAAATATTCCAGCTTTTTTAGCATTTGCGTAAATTCTTGCAGCTTTTCTTATATCATCAGCTTTAACTCCACAAATATCTGCACATTTTTCAGGAGTATAATCTTTTACAAGCTCTTTTAATGCTTCATAATTTTCGGTTCTTTCTTTGATATATTCTTTATCCTCAAGCTCTTCTTCTATAATTACATTCATCATAGCATTTAAAAGTGCAATGTTAGTTCCTGGTTTTATTTGAAGGAAAACATCAGCATCTTTAACTAAATCAATTCTCCTAGGATCTGCTACTATGATTTTTGCTCCTCTTTTCTTTGCCTGTCTCATTTGAGCACCAATTACAGGATGGTTTTCTGTTGTATTAGACCCTGTAACGAAGATAACATCTGCATTTAAAATTTCACCTACACTGTTTGTCATCGCTCCACTTCCAAGTGTTGTTGCAAGACCTGCAACTGTAGATGAATGTCAGAGTCGAGCACAGTGATCTACGTTATTAGTACCTATTACTGCTCTAAATAGCTTTTGGAATAAATAGTTTTCTTCATTTGTACATCTTGCAGAAGTAAGTCCAGCAAAAGAATCAGGTCCAAATTTTGTTTTAATTTCTTTTACTTTACTAGCTATAAGATTGTATGCCTCTTCCCATGTAGCCTCTTCAAATTTTCCATTTTTCTTAATTAGTGGTTTTTTCAATCTATCAGGATGGTTTATGAATTTATATCCAAATTTTCCTTTTACACATAAAAGACCTTTATTAGATGGTCCATTTGCAGGCTCTACCCCTACCACCTTATCATCCTTCACAAGTAAATCCATTTGACACCCTACTCCACAATATGAACAAGTAGTTCTAACTTTTCTAACTTCCCAAAGTCTGAACTTTTCCTTTGACTTTGGTATAAGTGCTCCTACTGGACATACTGAAACACAGTTACCGCATGAGACACACTCAGAATTTTCAAGTCCTTTATTAAAAGGGGTAGAAATATGAGTATTAAATCCTCTTTCACTAAAGGCTATAGCATTAGTACATTGAAGCTCAGCACAAACTCTTACACATTTTCCACACATGATGCATTTGTTTTGATCAGAATAGTAAAAAGGATTACTATCATCTATAGGAAATTTCTTCTTTTCACCTTCAAAATTTACTCCCTTTACCCCATACTCATAACAGTAATTTTGAAGTTTACAATTTCCTGCTTTTTCACATGTCAAACAATCCATTGGATGATTTGATAATATAAGCCCTAAAAGTTCTTTTCTAGTTTCTATTACCTTTTTGCTATGAGTATAAATTTCTATTCCCTCAGCTACTGGAGTTGAACATGCTGTAGGAAGATTCTTAGCCCCAACAACTTCTACAACACATATTCTACAAGCTCCATCCGGAACTAACCTGTCATCATGACAGAACGTTGGAATATCAATACCAATACTCTCACAAGCTTTAAGTATTGTATAGTCTTTAGGAACACTAATGTCTTTTCCATTAATCCTTATATTGACCATATATTTTTTATCCCCCTTATTGTACAATCTCAGATTTTAATAAATTCGACAAAAATATAACGTTTTCCTCCTTCTTTTTATCCTTTTATTATAGCATCTACTGGACAATCATTGTAACATGCCCCACATTTTATACATTTATCATAATCTATAATATGTTTTTCCTTTAACTTTCCAGTTATGGCATCTACCGGACATTTCTTGGCGCATCTAGTACATCCTACACATTTGTCAGTTATCAAATATTTAACAAGCTCTTGACATACTCCTGATGGACATTTCTTTTCATTTACATGAGTTTCATATTCATGTCTAAAATACTTAAGTGTTGATAATACTGGATTTGGTGCAGTTTGTCCAAGCCCACATAAGGCTGTTGATTTAATTGTACTTGCAAGTTTTTCAAGTTTTTGTAAATCTTCTTTTTCTCCTTTTCCTTGTGTTATTCTCTCTAAAATTTCAAGCATTCTCTTTGTTCCTTCACGACAAGGAGTGCATTTACCACAGGATTCTTCAACAGTAAACTCTAAAAAGAACTTAGCTATATCAACCATACAATTATCTTCATCCATTACTATCATTCCACCTGATCCCATCATAGATCCAAGTGCTGTTAATGAATCATAATCTATTGGTGTATCTAGGTAATCTTCAGTTAAGCATCCACCAGATGGTCCTCCAGTTTGAACAGCTTTAAATTTCTTTCTCTTTGGTATTCCTCCACCTATTTCAAATATTATTTCTCTTAAAGTTGTTCCCATTGGTATTTCTACAAGTCCTGTATTTTCTACTTTTCCACCAAGTGCAAATACTTTTGTTCCTTTAGATTTTTCTGTTCCTATTGAACTGAACCACTCAGCTCCATTTAGAATTATTTTTGGTATATTTGCATAAGTTTCAACATTATTAAGAAGAGTTGGCTTATTCCATATGCCTTTAACTGCTGGAAATGGTGGTCTTGGTCTTGGCATTCCTCTTTTTCCTTCTATAGAGTTTATAAGTGCTGTTTCTTCTCCACAAACGAATGCTCCAGCTCCAAGTCTTATTTCCATATCAAATTCAAAATCAGTTCCCAATATATTCTTACCAAGATATCCTTTTTCTCTAGCTTGGTCTATTGCTATTTGAAGCCTATTAACAGCAACAGGATACTCGGCTCTTACATATACATACCCCATATTTGCTCCTACAGCATATCCTGCTATAGCCATGGCTTCTATTACTACATGTGGATCCCCTTCAAGAATAGATCTATCCATGAATGCTCCTGGATCTCC
>NZ_FRAE01000023.1 GCF_900142235.1 Tepidibacter formicigenes DSM 15518
CATTAATCATAGATTCAAGAGAAAAATTTCTTTTACGTCCAAAATTAGAATAATATTTTTGATAAAAAGAAAGTGGGATGAAATCACTAATATCAAAAAAATGATTTAACATAGAAAGTAAATTGTATTGATTTTGATTAAAAAACTTTTCAAAATCAGAAGAAATATTAGAAAAGTTTAATTGTTTAGCTTGAACTGGCATAAGTTTTTCCTCCTTTTTTCATTTTGAGTTATACACATCTAGTTAATGTATATATACCCAAAATGGGGGAAACTTAGCCATTTCTATAAATTTAAATGTAGTATTTATGCGAGTTGTAGAGTTCTGCAACGAGCTAATTAAGGGAAAATAAAGGAGGTAGTAGATATGAAATTAGCAAGACCCTATATATTAAATCAAAGATATATTTGTATTTTTCCGCTAAATGAAGGCTTTAAAAAAGGAACTATTTTTCCTGAACTATATAAACCTTATAAAAATAAAAGCAAAAAAGATAGGGGGAAATAATAATGGAAAATATGGATCGCGAAGAATTACTAAGAAAAATACAAGAAGTTGAGTTTGCTTGTATTGATTTTAATTTATATCTAGATACTCATCCAAATGATGAAAAAGCTTTAAGAGACTATAATACCCTTGCAAATGAAGCTATGAAACTTAGAAAAATTTATGAAATTAATTATGGACCACTTACTAATTTTGGATTTTCTTTAACTCAATATCCATTTGCATGGTTAAATGAGCCATGGCCATGGGAAGGTAAGTAATAAATAAGGAGGATAAATTATGTGGATTTATGAAAAAAAATTAGAATATCCAGTTAATATTAAATGTAAAGATATAAGAATGGCAAAATATATCATAACTCAATTAGGAGGACCAGATGGAGAATTAAGTGCTGCTATGACATATCTAAATCAAAGATATACAATGCCAACAAGTAAAGCAAAAGCTCTTCTTACAGACATAGGTACAGAAGAACTTGCTCATGCAGAAATGATTTCAGCCATGGTTTATCAGTTATTAAAAGGTGCAACTCCAGAAGAATTAAAATCAGCAGGTCTTGGATCTCAATATACTCAACATGATAATGCAGTATTCCCTTCAGATGCAAATGGAGTGCCATGGACTGCAGCATATATAGGTATTCTTGGAGATCCCATTACAGACCTTCATAACGACTTAGCAGCTGAACAAAAGGCTAGAGCAACATATGAACACCTTATTAATTTAACAGATAATCCAGATATAAAGGATGCTCTTAGATTTTTACGTGAAAGAGAAGTTGTTCACTATCAAAGATTTGGAGAAGCTTTAATGGATGTTTATGATTATAAAGACTCTAAAAAAATTTATTAGTATGTATGTTTAGTTAAAAGAGTCCTATGTTGTTACAACATAGGACTCTTTTAGTTTATTATATCTATATTATATTCTGAAATTCTATCCATTAAGGTAGCCATCTGAGCTCTATTCACTTCTCTTTTAGGATAAAAATTACCATCATCATATCCTTTAAAAATTCCCTGTTTATTCATAGCTAATATATATTCATATGACCAATCATCAGAAGAAATATCTTTAAATGAATCTATTTCATTATAATCAATCTTTTCATTTTTTATTATTCTATAAAGCATAGCAGCCATTTCCTCTCTTGTAAGAGAATCCTCTGGATAAAACATATTATTTCCTTTTCCATTTATTATGTTGTGTTTTCTAGCAATTTCAATTTCTTTAGAAGCCCAATGATTATATGAAACATCTTCAAATGAGTATGATGTTATATTTTCATTCTCAAGACCTAAAATACGAACTAATATTACAGCAGCCTGAGCTCTTGTTAATTCACTATTTGGAGAGAAATACATATCAGAAGTACCTTTCATCCAACCATTTTCAATCATAGATAATATAGAGTCTAACGCCCAATTATCATAAATATCTAAAAAGTAATAACCATCTAACCATAAACTATAATAATCCCAAAAATCTTCTTTTTCTTGACCTAAGCTCCAACTTCCACTACCTTTTAAGTTATACTTTTCAACTAACTTTAATTTTTCTATAATAGATTGTTCATTTTCATACCAATATATATAAATTCCATCTGGTTTATAGACTGTAGCCATAGGAGATTTACTTATATCATCAAATACAATATTAGAAGGATATCTTTTAATAATACTATCTATCTTTTCAAGACTTGCTCCGTAACCTCCTATTTCTTCTCCTACCTTCCAATAGCGTCCATAAAAAGGAAGTCCTAATACAATTTTTTTAGAATCAACATATTTTAAAGCATATCTTATAGATTCCTCTACAAATGAAATGCTCGCAACAGGACCTTTAGGCCCTCCCATATAACTTTCATCATAAGCCATTATAAATAAATAATCACTATATTTTGCCAAATTTTTATAATCATAAGATGCCTGCCATCCTTTAATCCATCCATTTGGATTAGCAGCAACTGCCACAGAAAGTTCTTTATCTAAAGGAATACTTTTCCTTAAAAGTTTTACAAATTCTGTATAGTCGTCTTTATCTACATCTGTTACATTTTCTATATCTACATTAACACCATCTAAATTATATTTTTTAACTGCCTGTACAATTTCCTTTACTAAATTTTCTTTATTATTAAGAGCAGTTCTTCCAAGCTCTCTATCCCAGTGATTACTTAAAAAAGGAACTACTTTTATGTTTTTTTTATGCATCTCATTTATAAAGTCAATATCTATTTTTTTTGTAAGCTTTAAGCTTCCGTCTTCATTTATATCAAAATAGCTTGGATAAACTATGTCTACTGAATCATTTGTATCATCTACAAGTTGCACATACTTACTCTTATCACTAAAATATATATATGATGTATTTATTTTTTGAGCTTGTACAACAGATTGATTACTTAGTAAAAATAAAGATACAAAAATACATATGTTAATTCTTATTAATTTATCCATAATTTTACTTTTCAACTTCAAACCTATCCCCCCTTTATTTTTTGTTTCAATTAAATAATATACTCTTAAGCTGTATGTATTCAAGAAGTAAATGTTGTAAATCAATAAAAAGGAAAAAAGGAAATATATTCTGATGTGATTAATATTTTTTTGCAAATTTATATTTAATATGCAATTTTTAGTTGGAAGAGTTTATGAAGTATTATAATTCTCAAATATGAAAAAATAATATTACATTAAATAAAGGAGGTTTTATAATGAAACAAATAGAAAAAGATCATAATGTAAATACAAATAAAAGTGAAAATTTAGGTGCAGAAAATGCTCGTAGAATAGATGAACTTATAGATGTAGTTGAAAAGCATACAAGAACAGAGCGTCATCTTGAACAGCATTCTGACATTGCTTCTCCTGAACAAATCGAACATGCTAAAAAAATACAAGAAGACAGAGAAGATCGAATGGAAAATTTAAAAAATATAATAGCCTATGGAAAACATTCAAATGATAATGAACTTAAAAATTTAGAAAAAAATTATCATTACACTCAAGGTTATTTAGAACATAATCAAGATCACATGAATCAAGAAGATGTAGAAAAAGCAGTTGAAAAACAAGAACATAGAAAAGATCAAATGAAATTTTTAAAATAAGAAACAAATCCCCTATATTTGGGGGATTTGTTTCATTTTTAGTTTCATGATAAACGAATATTAACTTTTATTATATATTAATCTTATTTGACTTATTAAAAAGCCCTTTAATCCACTAGGATTTTTTACTTTTATTATAGAATAGGCTATTTTAGGAGTAAAAATTCTAGGATAGTATGCTAAAAACCTAGATTCCCACATTGTTGGTCCATACTTTTTTTTATATTGATGAAGACTCTTAAATCCATAAAAATGATTAACATTTTTATAAATAAATTCTAGTACTAATGAAATTATTTGCATTTTTTGTTTATTTCCTCTTACATTAGCAAGAGGTGCAACTCCTAAGCTCCCCCACCTAACTCCTTCATTTTTCATTTCATTAAAAGCATTAATCACAATTTTTTCCATTACTCCTATTGGAGCATCTTTTCTTCTTCTAGTAACATCTGCATAATATCCTTTTCCCCCTAAAAATGGTACAAAAACAACAAATCCTAGTATTTTTTTATTTGAATCAACTGCTATGAAATATCTTCTATCCATAGGATTATCTAGACTAATACTTCCTAACATAAATGATAGCTCTCCACTTTTTTTAAAAGAAAGCCATTCATTTGAAACTTCTAGTATTTCTCTTTCTATATTAACATCTTTATTTTCTAAAGGTTTATACTCAAACACTTCAATTCCTAATCTATTAGCATTGTTAATTGCCTGTCTTATTTTTGCAGCTTTTTTTCCGGATGTAGTATATGTTTGTAAATCAAACATAGCTTCTTCTCCATATTTAATAAATCCAAACCCCAGCTTATTAAATTCATTCATAAATTTTTCACTTATTTGACAAAAGCAAATGCGAAGTTCATTTTCTTTGCAATAGGAAATGAACTCAGACAAAAGCTGAAAAGCATCCTTTTCATCACATATTGGATCTCCTGCACAAACGACAACCCCTGAACTTACAACATAAGCAACTGCACCATCTACATTTTTAGAAAAAAAGTATTTTTTGTCTTTTTCTAAAGCTAAATATGATATTGAATTATATCCATATTTTTTTAAATATTCTCTTACTTTAGTTCTATCTTTACTTGTTACAGTTTGCTCTATAAAAGGCTTTTTTTTATAACACGTATTACATAAAAAAACTAGAATAAATCCTATTAAAATACATAAATTCTTATGAATTAAAATTGACTGAGAGTATAAAATCTTAAGTCTTTGCGGTAATGCTAATACAATATGATATATTAATAATATTGCTATTAGAAAACTAAAATTCCTAATAAAAAATTTTTTTAATTTAGTTAAAGTAAAACTATTCATGTAATACATCTCCATTCTAAATTCAATTATAATACACTATATTATACATAATAGCCACTTTAAAATTTTATATTATTATAGCTATGTTTTCAATATAATTCATAACTCTTAATTTATACTTAATTGAATCTTAAAGTTTTCTTAAATTTTCTATTTTAACCTATTTTACAACTAAAAAAGAAGGATTTCTCCTTCTTTTTTATTACTAAGCCATGGCTTTATCAGTTTTTTTACTCCTATCTAGATAATGAGTATGTAGAAGCTTATGAGCTAGATGCCCTCCTGGCTCACCTAAATACTTATCATATAGCTCTTTTACTTCTGGGTTTTCAAAAGATCTTCTAATTTCATTATTTTTATCAGAATTATATAATCCTTCTTTTCTCAATTCCTTAATTTCTATATTATCTGGAATTGGAGCTCCTCCTCCAGCAAGACACCCTCCTGGACATCCCATTACTTCTATAAAGTGATAATTAGCTTCACCTTTTACTACCTTATCTAATAGTTTTTTTGCATTTAATGCCCCATTTACTACAGCAACCTTTACATTTGTTCCATTTATTTCAACCTCAGCTTCTTTAATCCCCTCTAATCCTCTAACTACTTTATAGTCTATATCATTCATTTCTCCATTAGTTAAAACATATGATACTGTTCTTAAAGCAGCCTCCATAACTCCACCAGATGTTGCAAATATTCTAGCGGCACCTGTTCCTTTTCCTAAAAATTTATCAAAATCCTCATCTTCAATATCTAAAAAAGGAATATTTTTTAGTTTAATCATTTTAGCAAGCTCTCTTGTAGTAAGCACTATGTCCACATCTTTTATCCCATTTATTTGCATTTCAGGTCTATTTGCTTCAAATTTTTTAGCAGTACAAGGCATTATAGAAATACTTACTATATCTTTAGGATCTATTCCTGATTTTTTAGCATAATAAGATTTAGAAAGTGCTCCAAACATTTGTTGAGGTGATTTACAAGAAGATACATTATTTAGAAGCTGCGGATAATTATGTTCAACAAACTTTATCCAACCTGGTGAACAAGAAGTAAGTAAAGGTAAATTTTTACCTTCTTTAAGTCGATTTATAAATTCAGTTCCTTCTTCCATGATAGTAACATCTGCTGAAAAGTCTGTATTAAATACCTTATTAGCTCCAAGCTTTCTAAGAGATGCTACTACTTTTCCTGTAACATCAGTTCCAGGTTTTAGTCCAAATTCTTCTCCTAATGTATTTTTAACAGCAGGAGCCATTTGAACAACAACATGCTTATCATTATCTAGTAAAGCTTTTAAAGCCTCTTGTATTTGTGTTTTTTCATATAAAGCTCCAACTGGGCATACTTTTATACATTGTCCACAGTTTATACATTCTGTTTCTTTTAAAGGTTTATTATCTACTGTATTAACTAAATCCCTTTCATTATTAAATTCATATATTCCTATCCCTTGAATATCTCTACATACTGATATACATCTTCCGCATAATATACATTTATTCATATCTCTTACAATTGAATCCCCTGAATCATCTATTAAATCCATTCTTATTTTTCCATCAAAGGGAACTTCATCTCTATTTACATCCATAATATAGCATAAATTTTGAAGCTCGCAATCTCCTGATGCTTTTTCACAAGTTAAACAGTCATTTGGATGATTAGATAAAATGTCTTTAAGTATAGATTTTCTTTTATTATTTATTTCGTCAGTATTAGTTTTTACTATCATATTTTCTTCAACTAAAGTTGAACATGATTGAACAAAATCATCTTTTCCCTCTACTTTTACACAGCATATATTACAATTTCCATCTACTTTCAATTCTGGATGATGGCAAAGAGTTGGAATGTTTATATTAAGCTTTTTACAAGCATCCAGTATAGTAGACTTTTCATGCACAGAAATTTTTTTTCCGTCTATAGTTAAATTAACCATTTCATAGCCCCCTTTTATAAATACCCCTTATTATCTAAATTATTATTTTTTTAACAATTATACTTACTATTATACTTTATCTTCTTACTATTTTTGAATAATAAATTCTTCTTTATGTATATTTATTCCTAACTAATAATTATATTCTTGTATTTTTCTCATTTTTGTATGTATATATATGTATTATTTCTATAAAAACTTTGTTTTCCCTTCGACAAAACTTCTTTTTTATTTATATTTTTATATTTAATTAAAAAAAGCCTTCCTTTAAGAAAATTTAAAGGAGGACCTTCTTATATTTTTTCTTTTAAATTTTCTAATATAAAAGATTTATATTTCTTGACTTCATTAGTTAATTTATAATTATTTTTATCTAATACTTTTAAATAATCCTTTATGATTTTTCCTAATTCACTTTCTTCATAATCTAAGCCTAAGTAACTCTTTTTAACTTCATTTCTTAATTTTTTATCTATATAATTAAAAGTTGGACTATTATATGTTCCATTTATATAAATTTCTACATAATAAAGATATAAAGCTTTTATTTCATTAATTTTTTGAGAGTTTGAGTGCTTATTCATAATTTTTTCACTTTCTACAGCTCTTTTATATAGTTCATCCCATGATATATTAATTCTTTTATTTGATACTGAAATTTCATTACACTCTTTAGCCATTAAATATATATAATCTTTAATATCATCAGTTACATACTTACTATATTGTTTATAAATCTCATAATCTATTATAGGGTAATAAGCACCTTCTTTCATTACAACTTTATATCCCTTACCTCTTACTTTTTTTATAAAATTTTTTACGTATTCATCTTCAATATCTTCCATATTATCTATAGTAAAATCGTATCTGAATTGAGCTATTAATTTTTCTTGAATATCGCCTTCAAAAAAATCATAAATACAGTTTTTAATATTATTATTTTGAATTTTTTCTATACCTAAAACAAAATCAGATGCATTTATTTTAGATACATTATTAATATTTTTATTTACAAATTCTATTATTTCTTTTTCACTTACATTTTTTTCTATTAGCCTTTGAAAATTATTTACTATTCTATTTTCTCTTTTTTGAGGTATAGATATAACTTTTTTACTTGTTTTATCTTTATATGTATTTACGGCTTCTTCTTTTATACATCCTGTAGACAATAAAGTTAAGCATGATATAATCATAAATATTATTCCTTTTCTCATTGTTTACCCCCAAAGCTGTTATTATATAAAATACCTTCTTATTAAATTAGACTTAATTGTATTCAAAAATGTTCCAATTAAATGATTTTATTATCTAATTTTTTAATATGTTTTATTATTATAGTTCCACATGAAAAAAATTATATTTATATAATCTTCAAAGCAAATTCTACCAATAATATTTAGTATTTTCTTTTATTTTACATATATTTACTTAAAATATCCTTAACTAATTCTTAAATTTATCTTAAATATGTATTATAATTATGTATTAATAGTTGTTTTTGGAAGGAGAATTATTATGAATATAAATATTTTAATTGCAGAAGATGAAGAGGATATAAGAAATCTTCTAGTCCTTCATTTATCTAAAGAAGGTTATAATGTTTTTGAAGCATCTAATGGAATTGAAGCCCTGGAAATTTTCTACAAGGAAGATATTGACCTACTTCTTCTTGATGTTATGATGCCTAAAATTGATGGATTTAAGGTATTAACAAAAATTAGAAAAACCAGTCAAATCCCAGTAATATTTTTAACTGCAAGGTCTGAAGAATGTGATAAAGTCCTAGGTCTAGGGCTTGGTGCTGATGATTATGTTGTAAAGCCATTTAGTATTATGGAGATAGTTTCAAGAGTTCAAGCTCACCTTAGGCGCTATATAAATTATTCTTCAAAGGAATTAAAAAGAGTAATGACTAATGGAAATTTAACTCTTGATTTAAATAATTATGTTCTTAAAAAGAATGATGAAATTTTAGATTTAAATCCAAAAGAATTTAAAATTATTTCTGTTTTTATGGAAAATATAGGTATGGTTTACACAAAAAAACAATTGTACGAGCTTGTTTGGGAAGATATCTACTGTGGTGATGATAATACTATAATGGTTCATATAAGTCATATAAGGGAAAAAATAGAAGATGATCCAAAAAAACCAAAATACCTAAAAACAATTAGAGGAATAGGATATAGGATGGAAAGATGCCATGGGTAAACTTAAATTTAATATTTCTACTCAGTTTTTTATAAACTATTTAATTTTATTTATATTATTAATAATTATTCTTATTCTAAGCTTTATTGCTAGCATTTTTTATATAGAAAAAAATTATCCACTTCCTCAAGATGATATAAATATGGCTAGATTATATAAAAATATACATAAGTATGGAATAAAAAGAGCATGTAAAATAGAAAATATATCTTCTGATTCATATGTAGAATTAGTAGATGAAAATTTAAAAGTGATTTCTCAATATAACAGTAATCATGAGATAGGTTATACTTATCTTCAAAAAGACTTCAATAAACTTCTAATAGATAGCTATAATATGAAAGAATTTGATTATACAAATGAAAAATCAAAAAAATATTCTTCTGACTTTAATTTTTATTATTCAAATGATACTAGCAATATTTTATTAGTTTCAATTCCAAATGAAAATAAGTTCCCACTTAAAAATTTCTTTGCCTTTACATTGAGTTTTTTTATAGTTAGTCTTTTTATTGTAATATTGCTTTATGCTAAAATAACATCTAATAGTATAGTTCGTCCTATAAGAAAACTAGTAAGAGGTGTTAATAAAATAAGTAACGGAGATTATGATATAAAAATAAATTTTAAATCAAAAAATGAATTTGGTCATCTAAGAGATGCAATAAATCAAATGGCTCAAAAAATTCAAAAAGAAATAAATCTTAGAGAAAAATCAGAACAAAATAGAAAAAGATTAATTCTTGATATATCTCATGATTTAAAAACACCTCTTACAAATATTATTGGATATTCTGAAACTCTTCATCAAAGTAAAAATTTAGAAGATGATATAAGGAACAAATATTTAGATATAATAATTTCAAATAGCAAACGAGCAAATAATTTAATACAAGATTTATTTGCTTTATCTAAAATAGAAAGTGATGACAATAAAATAGAGCTTAAAGACTATGATTTATGTGAATTTATAAGAAGAATACTTGTAAATTATATTTTAGAATTTGAAGAAAATGAAATGTCTTATGAATTTGATATTCCTGAAGAAGAAATAATATGTAAAATAAACCCTAAGTATCTAGAAAGAGCATTAAGTAATATTATAATAAATAGCATTAAATATAGTGGAAAAAATTCAACATTAAAATTAAAAATTAGAAGACTATATGATACTTCCTTAATAACAATAGAAGATAATGGAGTAGGTATAAATAGTAATTCTCTAAAAGATATATTTGAACCATTTGTTAGAGGTGATATTTCTAGAAATTCAAAAACTGGAGGAACAGGGCTTGGCCTTGCTATAACTAAAGCAATAATAGAAAAACATGGAGGAACTATATCTTTAGATGATTATCATGAAAAAGGATGTAGGTTTATAATTTCCATTCCACTAAAGCAAGAATAGGGCTTTTAAGCTCTATTCTTCATATTCTAATGCCCATACAGGAATAGTTATTATTAATGTTATAATCATGCTTATCATTCCTTTTGTTAAAACATTTATTGAAAAATTGTTTAATAATTCAAATAATGTGGCTATACCTATGGAAATTACAAATCCACATACTCCCCATGTCTTGAAATTCCATATAGCTATAACAAATATAATTCCAAGCACTCCTATTACTATATAAAAAATAGCAGCTATATTTTTTAGTGCTCCATTTGAAATTTGTTTTTCAAATATTTTACTTGAAAATATCAAAAGTATATTACCTATCATAACTAATATAAGATACATAGTTAATCCTATTCCTCTTTTTCTTTCTTGGGTTTTCATAAGGGTCCTCCAAAGTTTAAATTATTATATTTTTAATATAATCTATAACCCTTAAGTAAAACTTAACTTCTTCTTAAATTTTTCTTAAATATGAAAAAATAAAAGACCTGTAAAACAATTTCTACAGGTCTTTCTATACTCTCTATAACATTAATATCAACCTTAGCTTTTATAAACTAATTTGTTTCACTTGATTGTATTTTACAACTATCCTTTGCCATTAACTTTTTATAAACTATATTACCTATTATTCCTCCTGCAACTAAAAATACAAGGAATATCCAGCCAGATAATGAGAAGTTAGCAATTGGTGTATAAAGTGCTCCTACATTACAACCATTTGAAAATCTTGTTCCAAGTCCCATTGTAATACCACCTATAGCATATATTAATATTTCTTTTAAGCTAATAGATAGTCCTTCTTTGAATGTTTTTGTAAGGTTTCCAGCTAAAAGTAATGCAATAACTGTTCCTAATATAATACCAATGTTTTGTACATTGATTGGATGTTTGAAAAATGGCATTGTAAATATTTCTACTGGTTTGTGTGAGAAAGCTGCTACACTTTCAGGAGAAACTCCAAATAATATAAGTAATTTACCAAACCAGAATCCATAAGGCGTAGATGCTCCCCATCCTGCCTTAGTTACACCCATTAAAAGTATAGATATGCTTCCAATTACAACTGCACCCATACCAAGTGTCCATGGTCTTACAAATAATTTTTCATAAGTATTATTGCTAAATAATTTAAAAGATTCTTTGTCTTCATAAATTTTCTCTTGAGCAAATTCTGTATCTACTCCTGTGTACGTATTTTGTGCTTTTCTTTTATCTTCATATACTTTACAAATCCAAACTACTATCATTGCAAAAACAATAGTTAAAATACTTGCACCTAAATATCCACCTAATCCGTCACCTTTAAATAAATCTGGTAAAAATACCCCATTTGAGAATGTTTCAGTTGATACAATTGTATCAGTAATCCAAGGAGCAGAACTTTGAAGTGGGAATCCTAAATATACCCCCATTCCAAAGAATATAAGTGTTATACCAGCACGTGGTAGACCTGTTACTACATCTGTAAGAACTCCTGATGCACAACAACTAGAAAATGCCATACCAAATCCAAATAATATACCCCCTAGTACAAGTCCTAAGTTAATAGGATTAACCCATAAATCATATTGAGTTGGATCTTGACCTATAAAAAAGCAAGTGTTTACTATTGCTGTTCCAACAAACATAACCATTAATGCTCTCATTAATTTTGTAGAACCCGTTCTGTACGCTCTATTCACACTACCTGCAAATCCAAAATAAGATCTTGTAAGCGCATATCCTAGCCCTAATCCTACAATTAGTCTAAAGAATAACATCGGACTGCTAAGCCCTAATTTTCCTAATGCTAAAATCGCAATAAGTAATATAAGTCCAATAATATATTCAACATTTTTTTTCACAAATACTACCTCCATAATGTTTTTATAATGCTAAATTTTTCTATTCTTCTGTAATTTTTGTCTACTTTAATAGCTCCTGTTTTATTAATCTAAGGGGGAACAAATTCCCCCTAATCTTATTCAAAGTTATAATCTGTAACAATCATTTTTCTATCAGTTGTTTGATCATTAAAGTATTCATAGAAAGATAAGCCCATGAATCCACCTGATATATTATAAACATTTTCAAAACCTAAGTTTTGTAGTGCTAATACTGCATTGTAACTTCTTTGACCACTTCTACAGTGTAAATAAATTGGCTTATCAGTAGGTATTTCATCTAACCTTTCTCTAATTTCACTAAGAGGTAAATTTATAGCTCCTATTATATGACTTTGCTCATATTCATCTTTTTCTCTTACATCTATTATACAAGCACCACTTTCTACTAAACCTCTTACATCAGCTGAATGTACTTGTTTAAATGAACCATGTAATAAATTAGAAGCTACATATCCTGCAAAATTAACTACATCTTTAGCAGTTCCAAATGGTGGAGCATAGCATAACTCTAAATCTCTTAAATCATTTACAGTTGCACCAAATTTAATAGCTGTAGCAATTACATCTACTCTTTTATCTACATTTCCTTTACCAATTGCTTGAGCTCCTAGCACTCTTCCTGTTGGTATTTCATAAATTAATTTAAAGTGCACTGATTCACATCCAGGCATTAATCCTACTTTATCTCCAGGAATTATTTTAACTACATCATATTTAATATTCATATTAAGAGCTTTTATTAAACCTTCATTTAAACCTGTAGACGCTCCGTTATAATTAAATACCTTAATTACAGATGAACCAATAAATCCTGTATTCATTATTTGCATTCCATTTATATGATCTGCTACTCCTCTTGCTTGCTTTTGAGCAGGTCCTGCTAAAGGTAATTTCGTCATTGAATTAGTTAACGCATGATATACTTCAATAGCATCTCCTACAGCATATATATCTTTATCATTAGTTCTATAGTTTTGATCTACTTTTATTGCTCCTGTTTCACCTAACTCTAATCCTGCTTTTACAGCTAGTTCTGTTTCTGGAACTACTCCAATTGCCATAACTACTAATTCAGCATTTATTTTCTTTCCTGATTCTAAAACAACTGTATTTTTCTCAAAAGAACTAACTTTATCTCCTACTATTAAATTTACTCCATGATCATGAAGCTCTTTATGTAGAATTTGAACCATATCATAATCAAATGGTCTCATAATTTGAGGCATAGCTTCAATTAAAGTTACATTGTATCCTGCTTCCTTTAAATTTTCAGCAGCTTCAACTCCAATAAAGCCTCCTCCAATTACTGCTACATTTTTAGTTTCTATTGATTTTACAAACTTGTTTAACTTATCAATATCTACAACATTTCTAATTGAGAATACATTTACATTTTCGATTCCTGAAATCGGTGGAACTATTGGTCTTGCTCCTGGAGATAATATTAGCTTATCATACGATTCCTTATACTCTTCGTTAGTTAATAAATCTTTAACTATTATTTCTTTATTTTTTCTATCAATAGATAATACTTCATTGTTTACTCTAGCCTCTATTTTGTATTGTTTTAAAAACTTTTCTGGACTCATAAGAACTAAACTATCAGCTTCTTCTACTACACCACTTAAATGATATGGTAAACAACAATTTGAGAATGATACATGAGGTCCTTTTTCAAACATTATTATTTTATCATCTTCACTATGTCTTCTTAATCTAGCTGCTGCAGATGCTCCACCAGCAACTCCACCAACTATTAATATTTTTCTACTCATTTATATCCCTCCAAGTATTTTAGTTTGAAATTATTTATATCTTTAAATTACTCTTTGTTAATTTCCTCTCAATTTAATTATAATATGCCTTATTCTATTTTCATAATAAGCATATGTTATACACTATAAGAGTTTTTTATATTTTGTTAAACCATCTACAAAATTCCCTTTATGTAAACGATATACCTTGGTCAAAATAATTGCTAATTTAGTTATTTGAACCGATTAAAAATTATATAATTAACCTAGAGATAAAAATATACTATCTTCCTATATTGCTTTATTGAAAATTTTATTTTCAAGTTCCTTATGAGAAAGACTTCTGTATTCTTTACATATTGTTAAGTAGAATACAATGCCCAAAATAACCCATAAGCTTAAAATGATTAATACTTGCTTTGATAAAGATGAAGGTAAACCTGGAATCAATAGCAGTCCAAGAAATCCTAATGAAAAAATACATCCTAATATTGAAGTTATTTTAAGTCGTTTATTTTTTTCAAAGTCATTATTATCTTTTCCTATCTTATAAGATGCCATAGATGTATGCAAAAAACCTATAACTGCTCCAAAAGAAGACATATCTACTATCCACCCTAAAACTTTACGCCCAAACCAAGGAGCAATCATAGAGCAAACTCCAACAAAAATTATGGCATTTACTGGAGTATTGTATTTAGGATGTAACTTACCAAACCAATAAGGCAATGCACTTGATTTACCCATAGAATATAAAAGTCTACTAGCAGCAAGATAAAACCCATTTATTCCTGCTATTATTGCAGCAAATAATGATGTAAATAGTAATATCATCCCAAATTTGCCTAATAAATATTGAACAGCCTGTCCAGTTGCCCAATCTGGATTGTTATTAATAAACTCTTGCCATGGAAATATAATTGCTGTAATAGTATTAACTGAAATATAAATAAAAAAACCAAAGAAAATTGTTGCTAACATTAATTTAAAAACAAGTTTAGGAGAAAAATCATATTCTTCTGCAACTTGTGGAATAGAATCAAATCCTACAAATAAAAATGGTGTAATTGCTACAATAGACAATACTCCTTTTATTGGATTTATATTTGTAGGAAATACAGGTTTAAGATTATTATATGTAATTTGATTATTCAATAATGTAGCTATTAAAAGTAATATAACTGAGCCTACTAAAGCACCTGTAATAATCATCTGTAAATTACCTGTCATTTTTACACCTTTTATATTTGTATATGCAAAAAAAATTACAGCTACTAATCCAAGTAAAACTTCACCAGCAAATACCTCAGAACCTTCTACTGAATATAAATATCCTATTTCAAAAGCTCCTGAAAAAGCCTGTTTGCTAATAATACCTAAAGCAGTTGCATTAAAAGGTACAATACTAATATAGCAAAGGGCTAAAAACCATCCACAAATAAAAGCATGGTTTCTTTCAAAAGCTTTAAATGAAAAAGCATATTCACCTCCAGATACTGGATATTTGTTTATCATATATCCATAATTATAAGCAATAATACACAACATAATCGTACCAATAAATAATCCTATAGTTGTTCCTAAAGGCCCTGCTGTTTCTAAAAACACATCACCGGGTAATAAAAAACATCCTGATCCAATAATTGCTCCCAATGCTAACGCAACTATGTTTAAAGGACTTAAATTTCTTTTCAACTTAATATTTTGATTCATAAATCATACTCCATTCTTTAATTATTTATAACTATACTTCAGTTATTAATTATATTCTTTGAATTGTATTTTGTTAATTTTCTCTCAATATTAATTATAATATACCTATTTAAATTTTTATAATAAACATGTATTATATACTATAACACTTTCTTATATTTTGTTAAAATGCCTAAACTCTATTTTTATTGTAATAACAACCATATTTGTATGATAATGGTATATTGTAACGTATAAAATATATTTATTTTTGTTCAATATAGTGGTAAAATAAATACATATTTGACTATTTCTATAATTTTGAGGATGTGATGATATGAATCTTCAATATCTCAAATCATTTTATATAACAGTAAAATGTAATAGCATATCAAAAGCAGCAAAAAGTCTTCACCTTACCCAGCCGGGGCTTAGTATGCAGCTTCAAAATCTGGAAAAGGAACTGGGAGTAAACCTTCTGAATAGAAGCAATAAAGGTGTTGAATTAACAGAAGAAGGAAAAGTTGTATTCGACTACGCTAATACCCTTCTATCTATTCAAGGAAATATCGAAAGGGATTTAAAAAATCTTCAGCAAGATCAACCACAGCTAATGATTGGTTCTTGTAAAAGCGTAGGTGAGTATGCACTTCCGTGTAGTATTTATACATTTAAACAGCTTCACAAAGAAGTAGATATTCATATGGAAGTAAATAACTCTACTAAAGTTATTGAAAAACTTCGTAAACATACTATTAATATTGGAATCATTCAATATGATCCAAAAGCAAATGATATCCTTACTCAAACCATAGTTTCTGATGAATTGCTTTTGGTAGGAAATTGTTATGATTCTCCAAAACAAATTTCTATAAAAGAACTAAAAGAAATTCCTTTGATTTTACGAGAAAAAAATTCAGGAACACGATATTCTATTGAAAAAGCATTACAAGAAAAAGGAATTAGAATAGAAGATTTAAATGTAATTTACGATCTTAATTCCCCTGAAGCAATTAAATCTTCTATTCTTTCAGGAAAAGGATTTTCTTTTTTACCAAAGTTAATCATCCAGCAAGAACTGAAAAAACACTGTATTCAACCCGTTACAGTAGATAATCTAACAATTCCTTTTGATTACTTTGTAGCTTATAGAAAAAATTATACATTTACAAAATATGAGAAAATGTTTGTAGATTTTATTATTTCCAGCAAAAGAGGATTTTGCTAAAAAAGAGGACAACTGTCCTCTTTTTTTATACCAAAAATCGAATTAAAATCTTAATTCCAACCCATGCCCCTAAAATAGTAAAAACTCCAAAAAACCAAGCATGTAATGAAAATGATGGAATTCCACTAAAAAAAGCACCAATATTGCACCCAACTGCAAGTCTTGTGCCATACCCCATCATTATACCGCCTAAGAGAGCAAAGATAAACTGTTTTTTACTCTTTATTTTTTTCCATTTAAATTGAGATGCTAACAAAGTTGCACTTAAGGATCCCACTATAACACCCATGTTCAAAATTGTATATTGATTTATAAACACATTTTGATTTTTAATCACAGGTTCATAATAATATTGAAAATGATTAAAATATTCCCAACAAAAAGGATCTAATCCAAACCATTGTAAAATACCAATTCCCCACAATAAAAAACCACTTGTAATCTGCCAACTAATCCCACTAGTAGCCAATAAAATAATATTCAATAATCCCAGTAAAATTCCTCCTAACCAATAAGGCCATGGCTTTTTTAACCATTTTTTAATGGGTTTCATTGTTACCCTCCACTATTTTTCTTTTGGTTTTTCAATATAGATTTCCCATTCTCCATCATCTGCTTCAACTAATTCTACTGGGTATTGATTTTTTTTGGCCCATTCTTGAACATTAATACCAACACAACTATGATCAGAATGTACAATCAAAATATCTCCCGCATCCATTGTTTTTAACTCCTTCATCGCTCGAAGTAAAGGAACAGGACATGCTTCACATGAACAATCTATCTCTCTTATTGCCATACAATTTCCTCCATTACATATTTTTCTAATGCCTATTTTCATACCATACTGCCAATCCATATAAACTCATTAATACCATTAACTGACCTATCACAACCACTTTAAAGTCTAAATATTCGAAAAAATAAACAGTTTTCGAGTTGTGTATTATACAATCATACCAAAATGAATAATCCTTTGCACCAAGCACAGTTCCAATTAAAAAACCTAAAAGAACAACCCACTGTAGTACATGCCCTTCACCAATTCGCATCAATACACCAGAACTACATCCACCTGCAATAATCATTCCAATGCCGAATACAAATGCACCAATCATTACATGTATTCCTACCGAGCTTATCTCTCCTGGAATCAAATTATAATCAATAGAATTTTGATAAATATATCTAGATTGTATTACAGCAAATCCAATCGTACTTACCATCATTGCTAATAACATTCCTCTTAGTAAACTTGTGTTACCTACAAGAAATGGATCTCTAAATGCTGCTGCAAAGCAAAATCGGGAATATCTTAAAACAATTCCAATTCCAACTCCTAAAATCCAACATACAGCATATATATACTGCTTTTGCCAAAGTCCTATAAACAGAATTATTGAAATTAAAATTAATATAATACCATAAGGAGTCTGATTTTTTTTCCTTTTTTCTTGTCTCTTACGCTGTTTGATTAACGAAGTCATTTCATTTGACAACATAATCCCATCCTTTATAATTTAACTTTACATAATTATATATTACTCCCCTACTATAAATCAAGAATATATACTATTTGGATTATTTTTTCAATCATGTGAATTAATTCAATAAATCAATTATAATACAAACTTTGGTATTACTTGATTTCATAAAAATAGAAGCTTTGAATTATTATATTCTCTGCCCCTATTTAAAACAATATAATCAAAACCTTTTATGCTACATCTCCAGTCAATTCTAAGAATATTTTCTCTAAATTCTTTTGAGTTTCGCTTAAATGAGATACAGCATACCCTTCTAACACAAGTTGTCTATTGATTTCTTCAATATTTATATTAAATTCTAATACTTTCCAATTAATATTACAAGATCTTTAATGCTCTAGTCAAAAACGACATAAATATAAGCCCAATAAATATTCCATCAATCAACGTTACGATAATTTTTCCTAACAATAAACTATTTGACTTAAAAATTACTAATAATATAATAAGCATACTAATTACAATTACCCCACTCCAAAATCTAAATTTATAAAATTTATTTATTTGAATGTAATCGCTTTTAGATATGCCTTTATCTTGAATAGCAATTAAATACATGATAATTACTACAAAACCTAAAACAGTACTACCATGTTGTAGTATTTTATAAATTGGAATTTTAAAGTTTGCTATATCAATATATTTTGTTAACAATCCTATATTTTTAACAAAAAAACCCGTCTTATGTGTAAAACTATCCCAAAACAAATGAGTAAATGACCCTAAAATAGCAGAATAACAAAACACAATAAATTTAAATAGCGAATTTATTCTCCAACTCCTTTTTGTTAAATAATAATATTTATTACAATAAGGTTTTGGTAAATTTAATATAACAACTTTTTTTAATATATAATGATAAATACAAGCCACAATAAAAACAATCGGCAAGTTAAAATATAATTGCCCTAAAAATGTATGCCCAACTATTTGTTTTGGTCTAAAGTAGATGAAATATTCAAAATCAGGTGCCATGGTGCCAATTACTAATGCTGTAAAATCTAAATATTTAGTCCGTTTAATTAAAAAAGGCAATACAATAGATGGATGTGCAAACGTAAACGGCATTTTCCCTAAACCTCCTTGTTTATTCCTATAAATACATTATCTCTTCTAATTGCAAGAAATCTTCTTTTTTAAGAAATTCCCTATACTCAATAAATATACCGTCCCTTTGTGCTCTTAAGTAGACTGCTTAAGGCTATTTAAAATTTTAGCGTAGTATATCTCATAAGACGTATCCTCTAAAAAATCATATAAAACACTATCCAGTTCTATATCTAAATCTTCGTCTTCTTCTTCTGTTTCTTCATTGTATATTTCAAAATTTTCATATTTCCATTCGTTAAATGATCTTTCCAACAATTTTTTATAACTAACCCAATCTTTACCGCAATTCGATTGAAAAGTAGGTATCCACTGATCGATATATATTTCAGATAACAATTCATCTAACTTAGAAAGATACAATATCTGTGCTATTTCTGATTTACCAAGCTCATTTTTCATTTTAATTATATCTGTATAAGTCATTTCTCTTACTTCACCCGAATAATCATAACTAATTCTACCATTATATTTATTTATAAAAGGTTCTTCAGTTTTATACCAAATACAAGGTTTGTTAGTTTCTATAACTTCAATCAGTAACTTTAAGATAAATAAATAAATTTCTTTTCTTTCTATCTGACAATTATTTTTCATTATAAACATAACTTGTTCCTCGCTTTCCTCTCCATTTTATTTTTCCACAACAATCATTCTTCCTATATTCCAATATGCATCAACAATTGCAAAATTAACCACTTTAAATACCTTTTCTCTTACTCTTCTTAAAGTAGTCTTTATATTATCATATAAATTACCATTTTACTGAATATACAAAAGATTTATTCTTCTTATCTTTCTTCCCTTAACGATAGTTTTATATTCTAAATACATTAATTTTACCCCTTTCAAATTTACAAATAATTCAACGCCTTACGAGACATGCTTTGCTTCATTTCTACAACTTCAATCTTCTTCTTGAATACATTTGATGTATATTGAAATCCACAATCTCTGTGAAAAATAGGTTTTGCATCAAGATACTTTTCAATAGCCTTATCAAACATTTTAAATGCTTCTATTTTTACTTCCTTGCTAAATTTAAGTTTTCTGCCCATAAAAAATACCTCCAAAGTAGATTAATAATTTTAATTAATTACATTGTCTACTTTGGAAGTATCATATCATTATTTTGACTGTTTCAATTTATCTAATATAAATTTTTCAATTCTTTCAGCACTTTCTATTGCCATTTTCATATCCTGCTCTTCTAACTCAATATTAAATGGATATCTAACCTGAACACCATAATCAACTAACTCTATACAATCATCCTTAATTTTTTGAAAGTCCTTATCAAAGTTCATACATCTTTTATTCAGGAGTGTTAAGTCATGTGTTTTTATTATTTTATCACCATTTAAAGCAATATACCCTTTTAAATATTTCTCTGCACTTTGCTGACAATGATAACATATTATCTCTAAAGGAATTGGACGCATTTGAAGAAGAAATCTTGCTGAATTTAAATCATTAACTGCAAAGTCAAACCATTCATCTGCAATATCTTTATTGTTCATATACACTGACTCCCTCATGAGCAATTTTATATTCAATAGTAGATTCTAGCATCGCTCTCTCATCAAATTCATCTTCATAGTAAACTAAAATATCTACAGGCATTGATGCAACTTTTGATATAGATTTTCTAATACTTTTAATTAATTCTCTTTTTCTTACACCTTTCTCATTTGTAACAATACATAAATCTAAATCACTATCATCATTAGGTTTTCCATAAGCAAAAGAGCCAAATAAATATATCTTACTTGTTGAAACAACTGCCTGAATCTGATTTGTTATTTTATTAATTTCACTTTTTATTTGTTGTGGCATAAAATCCACCTCGCTAAAAAATATTTATATTACAATTATACACCAAACAAACATTCTTAATCAAATTATATGTTATACTAAAGTTATAATGAAAAGTATAACCTTTTTCTATTTATGATACGGTTCCCCTTTAATTATCCTAAAACTCCTATATACTTGTTCAAGAAGTATTAATCGCATTAACTGATGGGGAAAAGTCATTTTTGAAAAAGAAAGCTTAAAATCAGCTCTATCTAAAACTTCTTTTGAAAGTCCAAGGGACCCTCCTATAACAAATGTT
Organism: Tepidibacter formicigenes DSM 15518; assembly: GCF_900142235.1. Lineage (GTDB taxonomy): Bacteria > Bacillota > Clostridia > Peptostreptococcales > Peptostreptococcaceae > Tepidibacter > Tepidibacter formicigenes. The sequence continues at coordinate 21,847 of NZ_FRAE01000023.1, forward strand.
ATATTACTTCTTCCCATTATACTTAAGTTATTTAATTTATCAGCTAGTTCTTCTGAAGATAAATTTTTTCCTTCTATTGCAAGTGCTATAGCATAAGTATTATCCTTTATATGTGATAATATCTTTTTACCTTCTTTTTCTTTTATAATTTCTATTTCTTTTTTACTTAAATTTTCAGGGGCTTTTTCATCACTTAACTCTACTATTTCTAATTTGCAGTACTTTGAAAGTCTTTTAGAAAATTCATCTATTCCAAGCTTTAAATATTTTTCTTTTATCTTTCCTACCGAAACTATTTTTATATTCATTTTTTAATTTCCTTCCATTTTGTATTTAACCATAACATATCCTTTAAGTTGAACAAGCTTAATTCTGTTATATCCTTTTTTTATTGCATCTGTTAAATAATCTCTTGCACTTAGTTCATCCTCTTTTATAAGATAAATTATTGCTAAATTATAATATGGTAAACAAAAATCATTATCTTCTTCCATTGCTTTATTAAAATATTCTTCAGCTTTATTGTATGCTTTAGATTCTAAATAGCATATACCTATATTGTTATATACTTTTGCTTTTAAATTATGTGTATATACCCCTATATTAAACATTCTAAGATAATTCAGCCATGGCTTATTCTCAATATCATCTAAAAACATATTAAATTGATTAACAGCACTTTTATACCTTCTTTTATACAAAAGCTTCTTTCCTAAGTAGAAATTTTTCCAAAATACTCTCTCTACTACTATCCATAAAATTATAGGAAGTGATACTAAAAAATAGTTTTTCTTTGAAGCTAAAAAAATACCAATACATATTAATATTAAATATATAAGTCTATTTAAAGCAACTCTTATCATATATCCTCCTTAAAATGCAATATAAATGCTTGAATATTAGAATCATATTACTAATATTCAAGCATTTTAAATTAAAATATAATTTGTAAATCTATTTCTTTTCCACCTCTATTTATCTTGACATTTGTAGAATCTTTAGGTCTAAACTTATAAAGTTCCCTTGTTAAACTACCCATGCTTTTTATTTTATTTCCTCCTAATTCAAATATAACATCACCTGGCTTGATTCCAGCTTTTGCTGCAGGAGTATTATTTATTACTTGGAAAACATAAACCCCTTCATCAATGCCTAAATCTTGTCCCATTCTATCCTCAAAATAATTTACATCTACAGCTTTTATTCCTAGAGAAACTCTTTTAAATTCTCCTTTTTGTATAAATTGATCCACTATAGGCTTTGCAGTATTTATAGGAATTGCAAAACCAAGCCCCTCAGCAGTTTGAATTTTAGCTGTATTTATTCCTATTACCTCACCTTTTGAATTTAAAAGTGGACCTCCACTATTTCCAGGATTTATAGAGGCATCTGTTTGTATTAAATCTTCTACAGATTCATATTCATTAACTTTAATACTTCTATGAAGACCACTAATTATACCTTGAGTTAAACTTCTTTCAAATTCAAGTCCTAAAGGATTTCCTATTGCAATAGCTATATCTCCAACTTCTACATTATCACTATCTCCAAGAGCAGCTACTGGAAGTCCTTTTTTATCTACTTTTATAATAGCCAAATCTAAAGTTGTATCATACCAAAGTACTTTAGCTTCTTGATTTGAACCATCATAAAAAAGAACACTTACGTTATTTGCTTTTCCATCACCTATAACATGTGCATTTGTAAGAATATATCCTCTTTCGTCTACTATAACTCCTGTACCGACTCCACTAGATTGCCTAGCTCCAAAGAAAAAATCTTTTTCTACAGTAACAGTAGTGATACCTACGACAGATGGCATTGCTTTTTTAGCAACAGCTTTATAAACACTTTCTCCTTTTGGTTCATTTACAATAATTTGTGTGCTATTCGGTTTAGCAACCTCTTCTTTATTATAAGTATCTTTTAATATAAAATTTGGAGCTAAATAAAGAGTTAAAAGACTTCCTATTATAGCTCCTATAACTGCTGTAACAAAATATCCTCCTCTTCTCATAAAACCACTCCTTACACTGCATATAAATTTGAAATTTTACCTCTTTTTAAAACACTAAGCTCTAAATTTTTACCTACATGTATATTTTTTTCTTGTAATACACCTTTTACAGTTTCAAAAGCAAGTTCTGGAAAATTGTTTTCTCTACTTAAATGAGCTAATAGTATTTTTTCAGTTCCTCTTTCTACCAATTCTATACAAAAACGCCCTGCATCTTCATTAGATAAATGCCCTTTTCTAGATAAAACTCTTTTCTTTAAGTAATATGGATAAGAACCCATTTTAAGCATTTCTACATCGTGATTTGACTCAAGTACTACTAATTTAGAATCATATATATTTTCTTTAATTTTATCACAAACATAACCTAAATCTGTGGCTATACTTATTTTATTTTTTCCATTATAAAATGTATATGCTACAGGATCAGCAGCATCATGATGTATAGAAAAAGGATTTATTTTAATATCTTCTATATAAAAAGGTACATTATTTTCAAAAACCTTTATATTATTTTCTTTAATTTTCCCAATTTTATTCTCTATAACTTTCCAAGTATTTTCATTAGCATATATAGGTATATTATACCTTCTTGACAAAATTCCTGCACCCTTTATATGGTCCGTATGTTCATGAGTTATAAGTATTCCTGATGTGTTTTCTAAATTTATATCTAAATTATTTAAATTTTCTTCTGTTTTCTTTCCACTAAGTCCTGCATCTACTAAAATTTTCGTATTTTTATATCCTATGTAATGACAATTCCCACAGCTACCACTAGCTACTGAAGCGTATTTAAAGCACATATTTTTCCTCCATAAATAATATTTTAATCACTAAATTTAATTATACCATTAAAAAGATAGTAATTAAACAAGCCAGCCTTTAAAAATCAAAAGCTGGCACATAGTAATATTCTTTATTAGCTTTTATTCTCCACATAGGAAAAACCGTTCTTATTTTTGTTTTACTTAAATCTATATTTTCATTCGATAGAAATTTATATACTAAATTTATATCTTCTATAGTAGAGTTTTCTTTTAATTCATTAAATTTATTCATAACAGCTTCAACACTTGTTATAACTCTTTTTTTCTGAACTTTATCTTCTATAGGTATAAACCATAGTCTAACAAAAATAAACTCTCCATTAGGATAAAATATAAATTTCATATAGCTTTCTTCTAAAAAATAATCTTTATATTTCCCACAATAAAATACTTCTATAAAATTATTATTTTTAGTTATATATTTAAGGTAACTATCTTTATCTAATTTATACTTTTTTAAAATTTTTTCTGTATAAACCTTTGATTCTTCTTTGCTAAAAGATTTTAAATTAGCTTTTCCCTTATAAATTATTTTTTTATTATCTTCTATATATAAATTTATATTATCTTGAAAAATACCTTCTAAATTTTCTTCCATAGCTTCGTATTTTACACTTAAAGCACTCAGTTTTGGTGTCTGTTTAGGTAAGTCTGTATTAATAGTAATATTTTTTGTTTTTAATAAGTTATTTAGATTTCTTATATACTCTTCCTCAAAAAAAACTCTTTTATCATACTTAAATATATTAGCATATAAGTTATATCCTAAAAGTATATTCGTTATGATAAAAGCTATAATTAATATAGTTTTAGATTTAGCCCAATCCATATTATAAATTCTCTCCTTTATAGGCATCAAAAACATATATTTTATTTCCTATATAAAATTTCCAAGCAGGAATAAATTTATCATCCTTTAAAAAGTATATAAGCTCAACATCTTTTATGTTTTCCCAAATATCTGATCCGTTTAAATAATTATTATCTTTTTGTAGTAGACTGAAATTCATGTTTAATATTTCTTGAGGTGGTATAATATTATTTCTAGAATTATCATTCAAAATATAATCCATATTTTTTGCAAAGGCTTTATAGCTGTATACATCTTCTCCTATTACGGTTATTTGTATTGGAGCATTTAAAGCATTAGTTTCTAATTTTAAATCTTTTATTTTATAGTAAAAACTAAATCTGTAGGCTTTTTTATTTTTAATTACTTCTTTGTGTATACTTGATAAATTTAATTTTTTCCAATCTATACTATGTTTTCTTAAAAAATCCAATGCTATATTTAAAGCTTGCTCTATAGTTAAATCTTTATCAGTTGTATTTTCATTTAAATACTCTATATACCCATTTGAATATATTCTAAGTACTTTTTCTCCATACCCATATATAAATGTATTATTTCCATTTGTTTCAACTATTCTGTTTGCAAAATCATATTTTTCATTTAAAAATTTTTTACCTAAATCTTGTATTTCTTTATCATTATAAATATCAAAGTTATTTTTAGATTTTATCATGGGATATGATAAATTCATCTCAAGAGGAAATAAAGTATGGTTATTTATATCAAACATATAATTTACAGTATAATACTTTATATAATTACCTTTTTCTAATTCATCTACTAAATTTATACTTTTTAAATTATCCACTTCTACTTTATATACTTTATTTTCACTATTTAAAAAATATATTGCTTTATCATCAACTAAAGGTATTAATATTTCTAAAATATCTCCTAATTTAGTTATAGAACTCTTCTTTAAAAACATACTTTTATTAAGTATATTCCCATTTATTCCCTTATTGAATTTGAGTTCTATAGATTTAATATCTTTTTTAAATAGATATTCCATATAACTTATTTCTTTTAAATCAGCTTCTTTTATTAAGGTTTCCTTTAATGTGAGTTTTGCCTCACTCCAATACTCATCTTTGTTTTTTAATATTTCTGTATTATTTCCTCCACCAAAATGAATATATATTCTTTCTGGTTTTAATATGAAGTCTAGACTTTCTCCTAAACTTACATTGCTTTCATACATTTTTTTTAAGTCAAGTGAAAAGCCTATTAAACTAATATTTAATAATAATAATATATTAGATGTTAAAAATAAAAAAATTAATATAAGGGTTTTAAACTTTTCCCTATTCATGTTTAACACTCCAATTATTTTACAGAAGAAATTATATCTTTAAACATATCTTTTATACCTTTATCTTTTAATTCATCCATATCTTTTTGTATATCTTGTTTATTCTCTATTTTTTTATATAATACAATTTTTACTTTTTTATCCTCTTCATTTTTAACTACAATTTTATTTTCTCCTGGACTTAATTTAACTTCAGTTACAAATAGGCCAATAGCACCTATTTCTAATTTTTTTGCTTGTGTACGCTCATATGTTTCATCTTTTTTAGAATATACCTCTACAGATACAGAACTTCCTTCTTGTCCTTTTCCTGAAATAACTATTTTATCATTTGTTGTTACTGTATAATCCGAATCTGGTTTTATTATTTCGATTAGTGCCTTTTTAGACTCTTCTTTTTTTTCTGTTTGCTTTTTATCAGTGATTTCTTTTTCTGAATCTTTTTTTTCTGTAGATGTATTTTTGGATTCTTGTTTTTGTACCGTTTGTTTCTGTTCAATTTTTTTATTTACAGTATTCGTAGAATTAGTATCAGCAAATGCTAAAACATTATTCGAAGCTAAAAGACTGCAAATAATTAACGATGCTCCAAGTTTCTTCATTGTTAAGCCTCCTTGCAATTTATGTATAATTTTTATTTTTTTCCAATAGCATGCCTCATAATAAATTATACACAAAAATTATTACAAAAATATTACAAGAAAATTAAATCCAAATTACATATCCACATTTTTACCCACAGGTAACTTTATTTTAAAAGTAGTGCCTTTTTCTACTTCACTCTGCACTAATATATCTCCTCCGTGTTCTTCTACTATGTGTTTTGCAATAGAAAGCCCAAGCCCAGTTCCTCCCATATCTCTAGATCTCGCCTTATCAACTCTATAAAACCTTTCAAATATTCTAGGAATATCTTCTTTTGGAATTCCAACTCCATTATCTGATATTGATATTAAAACATACTTCTTTTGTTTTTTTACATCCACAGATATTATCCCATTCTGTGGTGTGTATTTAATTGCATTAGTTAATATATTTTGAAGAACTTGTTCTATTTTATCTTTATCTCCATTAATTATTATGTTTTCATCATTCAATCCTAACTTTAATATATGATTTTTTTCTTTAAAAGAAATTTCTAGTTTATTAACTACATCTTTTATTAAATTATCTATATCAAATCTTGAAAAATTAAAACTAGTTTTCTTATAATCAAGTCTTGATAACTGCAAAAGATCACTTACAAGTCTTGCCATCCTATCAGATTCTGTATTTATTACATTTAAAAAAGAACTGCATATTTCTTTATCCTCCATGGCCCCATCTAGTAATGTCTCTGTATAACTTTTTACTGTAGTTATAGGAGTTTTTAGTTCATGTGATACATTAGCTACAAATTCTTTTCTCATATTATCTAATTTCTCATGTTCTGTAATATCTTGAAGTACTAGAATTAATCCTTTAACTTGGTTATTTTCATTTTTTAGATAAACAAAATTTGCTCTTAATATATCTCCATTTTCAAGTTTTATAATTTCACTTCCTTGAGATATATTTTTATTTTTTATATTTTTTAATGTTAAATTTTCGTTGTATTTTCCAAATATTTTATCATATACTGACCCATTAATATCTTCTTCTTTTAACCCCAGCATTTTCATAAAAGTTGGGTTTACATGTATTACAAATCCTTCATTATTAACAGCAATTAGACCGTCTGCCATTTGATTGATTATTGCATCTAGTTTACTTTTTTCACTTGATATTTCATCAAGAGTATTTTTAAGCTTATCAGTAAGATAATTAAACATTTCTCCAAGCTTTCCTATCTCATCATCCGATTTTACTTCTACTATTTGGTCAAAATCTCCCTTTGCCATTTTTGAAGCTTTTACTGTAACATCATTTATTGGATTTGTAATTGATTTTGCTATTAAAAAACCTAATACAATAGTAACTATCAACGCCATTAGCATAGCTCTTAAAAATATAATTTTAGACTTATCTAATACTTTATATATATTTTCAAGATATGCTCTTCCATATATTAATCCTATTATTTCTCCTTCTTTGTTTTTGTAAGGATAAACAATATTTTTTATTTTTTTATATCTACTATCTATTATTATTTTTGTATCTTCTTCAGCAAAAGTACCAGAAAAATCTGAGGAATTTACTTCTAAAAGTACTTTTTTATCTAAATCAGCTGCACTTAAAGCATTTTTATTTATAAATTTACTATTACTATTTGTAGATGCAACTATTTTAAAATCATTTTTTGTATCTATTATAAGCACTTCATATTCACTAGCAAGAAGAGGTATGCTTCCTATTTTATTTTGTATATTATCATAATTTAAAAAATCATTTTCACTTATTTGTGGTTTCACAAGATTATTTATAATGTTATTTAAAGTATCTGAAGACATGTTAATCTGAAGCTTCTCAAATTCACTTATCATAAAAAATCCAACTATAGCCAAGGCAATAAAAACTAATAAAAAATATATAACTATAATTTTATATCTTATGCTTCTAAACAAGCTTTATTCCCCCTTAAAGTAATAACCTACTCCTCTTTTAGTTATTATATATTTAGGGCTTGAAGAGTTGTCTTCTATTTTTTCTCTAAGTCTTCTCACTGTAACATCTACGGTTCTAATATCTCCATAATATTCGTATCCCCAAACTTGCTCAAGAAGCTGTTCTCTTGAAAAAACTTGATCCTTTTGAGTAATTAAAAATTTTAAAAGCTCAAATTCTCTTACTGTTAAGTCTATATTTTCTCCATTTTTTTTGACTTCATACTTTGCTAAATCTATACTTAAATTCCCATTTACAACAATATCTGAATAATTATCTTCAGAAGTTACCATCTGAGTTCTTCTTAAATTTGCTTTTACTCTCGCCATAAGCTCTCTTATACTAAATGGCTTTGTTATATAATCATCAGCACCAAGTTCTAGACCTAATACTTTATCCACTTCTTCTTCCTTTGCTGTAACCATTATTATAGGTGTAGCAACCTTTTCTCTTACTTTTTTACAGACTTGAAATCCATCATATTTTGGAATCATAACATCTAATAATATTAAATCTGGTTTAAATTCAAATGTCTTGTTTATAGCCTCTTCTCCATCATGGGCTACTTCTGTTTGATATCCTTCTTTACTAAGATTAAATTTTAATATATCTGAAATAGACTTTTCATCATCTACTATCAATATTTTTTTACTCATTACATTCTACCTCCCAAACATATGAATTTTGGTATTTCATGTAATTGATTTGTTATAAAAAAGTCTTTAGTCTAAAGATTTTACAATGTAAAATTTTTTAAAATTTCATGGCGCCAACGAATTCTAACGAATTCCGTTGCTTAAAACTCATAACGGAATTTATATTTATCCACAATTCAAAAGGATTCGTTATAAAAAAAGCTGTTGAATTTCAACAGCTTTAGTACTTAACATAAGTAAGAGGATTTACAGGAGTTCCTTTTTTCCTTACTTCAAAATGAAGATGATTTCCTGTAGATCTTCCAGTACTTCCTACCTTTGCTATACTCTGACCTTTTGCAACTTTATCTCCTTTCTTTACAAGAAGTTTGCTGCAATGTGCATAGTATGTTTTATATCCATTTCCATGATCTATTATTACAAGCTTTCCATATCCACTTTGTGTTCCAGAAAATGTTACTGTTCCACCATCAGCTGCTTTTATAATTGTTCCTTTTGGAGCAGCTATATCTATTCCTGTATGAATTCTGCCCCATCTTTTACCAAATCTTGATGTAAGCTTTCCCCTTGTCGGATTTGAAAAAACTCCATAAGCCATATATGAAGGTCTTTTTTTAGTTCCTTTTAAAACTACTTTATCTTGAACTTGTGAAAGTATTTCTTCTTTTAATATATTCTTCGAAGAAACAACTCCATTTATTTTAACAATTTCTGCCTCTACCTTTCTCTTTCCCTCTATACCTTCTAATTTTACCTTTTTTTCTCCTTTATAAAGAGCATTTGTTTCTTCATAAACAGTTTCATATGGTATAGTCTCTTCATAAGAAGCAAGTTCAACTATTTTTACATTTAAATATGATTTTGGAACGGTTATATTTATTTCTTGATTTATCTTAAGCTTATTAATATTTATATCAGGATTTGCTTTTTGTATATCATCCATTTTTAAATCATATTTTTTTGCAATATCCCATACAGTATCTCCACTTTTTACTATGTACTTTTGCATGTCATTTGTTCCATTTAATAAGTACTCATATGCTAATTTTTCACTTTTTAATTTAGATATACTGATTTCTTTTTCTTCTACGGAAACCTTTTCCAAAAATTTTATTTCTTTTATTTTATTAATGTCTGTAGATTTTATATTATAGTTTTTTATATTATCTAAAACCTTTTGTGCCGATTCTTTATCTTTTAAATATACTATATCTTTTCCATTTATATTTATAGAATAAGCTTTTATACTTAAGTCTATAACTTTATTTAGATTTTGTTTAAATCTATCTATTTGTGTTATTTTATCTTCTCCTACTCTTACTCTATTAAAAGTTATTTTCTGACTTATTGTTACATCTTTTTCAAATTCCTTTTTTATTTCTCTTTTCTTTTCTTCAATTAATCTATATACATCTTTTTTATTTTTTACTATTCCTATATCCTTGCCATCAATATTTACTTCATAAGATAATGTAGAAAAATATATTCCACTACAAGTTATAAACGTTACTAAAAAAACTAAACAATGAAGTAAATACTTTCTCTTAAGTACCTTCTTTATTTGATTCATCAGTAGGCTCCTTTCAAAACACAGTTACCCTGTTATTATATCAAATATTTTGCTTATCTTTCAAGCTAATTGTTTCCATATATTATTTTATCCATATTCACTCCCTTTTCTTTCCATATATTCACAAATTGATTTCCAGTAACATTTTTATACATATTTTGCTTATAGTATTTCCTTAATGTCTCAAAAAATACATCATCTCCCACTTTATTTCTTATGTTATCTAATAATAAAGCTCCTTTGCTATATACGCATAAGCTGTATTCAAAAGAATTTTTAAATTCAGTCGTACTTTTAAATATACTTTCAGTAGATTTTCTAAATGTATTTGTTTTTAAATTTTTTATAAGTCTATCTTTAACTTCTTTTCCATATTTCTTTTCAAAGTAAAGTATTGTTGAGTATTCTGTTAAAGCTTCATCTAGCCATGGCTCACTTATTTCATCATTTCCAACTAATGAATACCACCATTGATGTGCTGTTTCATGAGCAACTACATATTCCAAAGAAAACTTTGAATTTTGATTGTATAAATTTCTATCTATCATAACAAGATTTGGATATTCCATTCCTCCTATAAAAAAATCTGATGCAACTACTGAATAAGTTTTGTAAGGATATTTACCAAATAAATTATTAAATACTACTAAAGAGTCCTTTGCTATTTGAAGTGATTCTTTTCCTAATTTCTTATCTAAAAAATAACTATATATTTTTGTATCATTAAGTTTCGTAGAAAGAACATTAAACTTATCACTCAATATAAAAGCAAAATCCCTTACATTATTTCCTTTAATCTTATATAAAGTACTATCCTTTTTTATTCTTTCGCTTTTAATAGTACCAGTTGTTGCTAATTTATATCTGCTTGGTATATTTATGTTTACATTAAAATTGCTTATATCACTATAAAAAGGATCTCCTATTTTTTCATAAGTTTTTGTATTCCATCCCCTATTATCATATACACAAGCTATAGGATACCAATTTGTAATATTTATAGTATAATCTCCATATCCAAATCTACCAACAGAGTTTGGGAGTTTAACATCATATTCTAAATATATATTAGTTTTTTGTCCTGGTTTTAGATTATCTTCTAAATTAACTTCTAATATGTCTTCTTTTTTTCCCATAATTTTATAATCCAAATTATATTTTTTCCCTAAAACTTTATTAATATTTATATATCCTTTACTAAATCCATTTGGATAAGCTTTTTTAAATTCATTTTTTTCAAATGGAGCATATTCCTTCTTTAAAAAAGCGTTTGGGTATATATGAAAATATATTCTTTCTAAATTTTTATCTGTTTTATTTATATAAGTAATATTTTGAGCACACTTTAATAATTTTTCTTTGTCATCAAAGCTTACATCTATTGAATATGTATTAACATCATTTCCCTTAAGTCTTTTAAATACTTCCATATCTAAATTTAACTTACCAAGAAAAATAAATGTTAAAAAAAATAAACTTAATGTGAATAATAGCCTAATTAACTTATCTTTATTTAAAAGAACTACCAAAACCAATCCCCCCTAAAAATTAATACTTTTTTTTACAATAATTCTCCCCTATTTCTTGTGATATAATTATTCTGAGGTGATTCTATGTTTTTTAAGGAAATTAATGAAATAGACTTAGGAGAAACTCCTATTGATAATATATTTATAGATATATTTATGCCAATGGCCAACGGGACATACGTAAAAGTTTATCTTTTAGCCTATAAATATGCACTTGATGCATCTATTAGTAACAATATAACTAATCAGTCTTTAGCAAGAAATTTGAACATACCCTTATCAGATGTTTTATCTGCTTGGGATTTTTGGGAGGATAAAGGAATTATAAAAAAACATATAAAAGATACTAATGAAGAATGGAATTATTCTATAGAATTTTTAAATTTAAAAAAACTATATATAGAAAATATATTAAAAACTAATGATTTAAAAAAAAGTAAAACTACTCCAGATGAATTAATATATGTTAATCAAAATCCTAACATTCAAAAAATGTTTAATTATATAAATGAAATTATAAGTAGACCTTTAGTTCCCAATGAAAAAATTCAAATACTAGATATAATAGATAAGTATAATATGAGCCCTGATATGATAAAAAGTGCATATGCTTATGCAAAACAAAAAAGAGGGATTAAAAGTATAAAATATGTTGAAGGTATAATAAGAAACTGGTATGACAATAAAATATATACTTTAGAGGATCTAGAAAACTATTTTGCAAAGAAATCAGAACGATTTGGGCTGTATAAAAAAGTTTTTAAAGAATTAGGCTTTTATAGAGAACCTTCTATGGAAGAACGAAAAATAATGGATTCTTGGATAGATGATTTTAATCTTTCAATAGATTTAATATCTCACGCTTGCTCTAAATCTAAAAATACATCTAATCCTTCTATTTCATATATAAATTCTATTTTAAAAAACTGGTATGAAAAAGGATTTAAAACAATACAAGATATAGAAAAAGAAATAGAAGAAAGAAAGAAAAAGAAAACTTCTAAAAAATCTACTGTCACTGTAAAAACTAAATTCCATAATTTTGAACAAAGAACATCTAATTATACACCTGAAGAGCTGGAAAGAATTATTTTAGAAAATCAAAAGAAAAAATTTAAGTAGGTGATTAAATGAAAAAAGAAAAACTAAGAGAAATTCTTTTAAAATATGAAAAGAACAGAGATATTGCTAAAATTAACTTGGAAAAAAGAAAAAATCAGATTTATAATAAAATTCCTAGAATTAAAGAAATAGATGATAAAATATTTGAAATAGGCCTTAAATTAAGTAAATCCGTCTTAATAACCCCAGAAAAAAGAAAACAGATAGTAGAAAATTCTAAATTAGAAATAGAAAAGCTTAAAAAAGAAAAAATTGATTTATTTTTAAAATATAATATACCTTTAGATTATTTAGAAATAAAATATAAATGTAATACGTGTAAAGATACAGGTTTTTTAAGAAACGGCATAAAATGTAATTGTCTCAATCAAGAACTTATAAATCAAGCTTACAAAATGTCTAATCTTTCTAGAGTTCTTGATAGAGAAAATTTTAATACATTTGATCAAAATTTATTTTCAGATAAAAACACTGAAGAAGGTATTTCACCTAGAGAAAATATTTTAAATATATTATCTATTTGTGAAAACTTTGTAAGAGAATTTAATAAAGATAATGGAGAAAATTTACTTTTTTATGGAACTACTGGTCTTGGAAAAACATTCATGTGTAACTGTATTGCAAAAGAGCTACTAGATAAAGGGAAAATAGTAATTTATCAAACGGCATTTAAATTATTAGAAATAATAGAAGAGTATAAATTTAGAAACCAAAATAACCCTATAACAGAAGAAAATTATAAGCTTTTATTTGAATGTGATCTTTTAATTATAGATGATTTAGGAACAGAAGTTCCTAATTCTTTTACTAATAGCGAGATATTTAACATTATAAATACAAGACTAATATCAGGTAAAAAAACTATAATCTCTACTAATCACTCTCCTATGGAAATAGCAAACACATATACAGATAGAATTTTTTCCAGAATATTTTCTCATTTTAGAACTCTTAAATTTTCTGGACAAGATTTAAGATGGGAAAAAAAATAAATCCATTAAGAATTAATTCTTAATGGATTTATTTTTTATTCTTTAATGATAAATTAAATGTGTGTATAAATAAAAAAACTTAAGGACTAAGTTCTTAAGTTTTTTTACTGGAGCTGGTGATAGGAATCGAACCTACAACCTGCTGATTACAAGTCAGCTGCTCTACCGTTGAGCCACACCAGCATATATATTTCATCAAAATGTTTATAGTTTTTTTTGGCGACCTGGAAGGGACTCGAACCCTCGACCTCCAGCGTGACAGGCTGGCATTCTAACCAACTGAACTACCAGGCCATTATAATTGGTGGGCTCAACAGGGCTCGAACCTGTGACCCCCTGCTTGTAAGGCAGGTGCTCTCCCAGCTGAGCTATGAGCCCAAT
>NZ_FRAE01000121.1 GCF_900142235.1 Tepidibacter formicigenes DSM 15518
AAGTCTATTTTAACAAAGGAGGTTATTTTTTTATTCATAGCTATAAGCTTTTCAGAACCACCCGCATAGCAGGTGGTTTTCTTTATACAATAAAAACACCGGAACAAATATATTCCAGTGTTTTAATAAGGCTATTTTTTTAATTAATCTATATTTAATAATCTATATAAAATTGTAATAGCTTCAGCTCTTGTTGTATTATCATTTGGCCTAAATTTTCCATTGTCTCCCTTAATTAGTTCTTCTCCAACAGCTTTAGATACTGATTCCTCAGCCCAATTAGGTATTTTTTTATAATCAATAAATTTTGTCAAATCTGCTTTATTATCTGTATTAAGTGTTCTTCCAATCATTGTTGCCATCTCAGATCTAGTTATATTTGCATCTGGCTTAAATTCTTTATTATATCCCTTTATTAATCCAGCATTATAAGCCGTCTGAATATAATCTTTAGCCCAGTGATTTTTTACATCAGAAAAAGAATTGTTATAAGTTACTTTATCAAGTTTAAGTGTTTCTACTAACATTTTTGAAAATTCTGCTCTAGTTATTTTATTGTTAGGTCTAAAAGTAAAATCTAAGTATCCAGTAGCTATTTTATTTTCAACCATAAATAATATATAATCTTTAGCCCAATGATTATTGATATCTTTTAAATTTATTTTATTATCATTATTTGGATTATTATTGTCTGTATTGTTATATTTATTAATTAGATTCTCTAATTCTAATTTTATTGTTTTTCTATCTTCTCCTTCTTTTATCATATCTAACAGCGAATATCTATCACTTTCATTCCACATTTTTAAATTCAAAATTTCTTTTTTAACATTTTCTAAACTATTATTATTTTCTTTTAATATATTTAACAGTTTATCTTTGCTCTCTAAATCCATTATAAGTATAATTTTCTCAGCATCCTCACTTAATGAACTTATGCCTTCATCATTTTTTAAATATTCTCTTAAAATGCTATCTATATCTTCATAATTAGATGAATTTTGTTCTTTTTCTTTATATAAAACATCTACTAATGTTTCTAAATAACTCTTTAAAGAACTATTATTTTCTTCACTATCTGCAAAAATAGGACTACCTAAACAAAATAAAATAATAAATATCAAAAATAAACTTGTCCTCTTCTTCATTATTAACTCCTCCTCTTTTTGCTTATGTATATATTATATAATTTTATTCTTTATTTGCATACATATTTTTTACCTTGATATTTTTCTTACTAAAGTTGATGTCCAAGCAGCAACAACAGTAACCCCTAAAAACATTTCTATAGAAGACAGTATTTTACCCCAAAAATTTATAGGAATAATATCTCCATATCCTACTGTTGTAAATGTAACTATGCTAAAATACCAGGCCTGTAAATAATCTTTAAAAAATTGCTTAATATTTCCTTTTAATAAATCATCTAAATTATATTTTATAATTTCTTGTGAATCTATTATATAATTAGTATAAATATTAATTTTTAGACCTGCAATCATATATAAATATGCAAATACACTTATTAGAATAAAAGATAAAAAAAGAACATTTTGAGGTTTTTCTCCATAACCAACAACATGCTTAGCTGTTAAATCCATTAATTTGGGTATTATATGTTTATAATGTTTTTTTTGTTTTATACTCTTGAATAAAACTAATTTTTTTAAACCTTCACCATTTCTATTCCAAAAAGATATAGAAGGAAATATCATCTTTCCATTATACCATCTTTCTTTATAATAATATCTCCCAACTTCATGATAATCTCCTATTATATTAGACTGATTTTTAGCAATTCTATATGCATTTCTTCCATTCAAGTAATTTACTTTATCATATTCAACATTATCTAGTATGAATCTTGTATTTTGAGAAAATATTATTCCATCAAATTTCAATCCATTTTCTATATCTTTAAATATAAGATGTTGGCCTATAAACTTAGCTTTATAAAAAGGTGATATATTAGATGTTGTTCTAAATTTTGTCTTTTTAAAAATACAATTTCCTTCAAATATGCAATTTTTAAACGACACAATCCTTTTAAATTCAGTATGAGAAAAATATACGTCATGTTTAAATTGAAAATTGTCAAAATAAACATTTTTCCCAAATATCGCTTCAGAAAAATCAAAAACAGCATCCTCTTTATTAATATAATTTTTAAAATCAGAAAATTTTATTTCCTCATCAAAAACAAATCCCCTAAAATCAAATATATTTTCTTTTGAATTCCATATATATAACTCAGATTTTAACTCTCCATTTATAATTTTATTAAATATTTCATTTTCTTTTTTAGTTTTATTTTGTTTATGAAATAAACAGTATCCTGAATCATCATATGCATCTCTTCTACACTTAACGATATTCTTTGTATTATGTTTTGACTTCCACTTACATATCATAAAATATGAACCTCCATAAGTTATATTAACCATAAAATATAATATCCTATTTCTTTAAAATAACTTATATCAAAATATTAATTTACATAAATTTATTATTAACATATATTATTAATTTATATATACTTTTACTGTATTTCCTCGGAAATTTTTTAAATCAAACAGAATATTATAATATAGAAAATATCAATATTAAATTAAAGGAGCATTCCTGTAATGAATAAATTTGAACTTTGATAAAAAAAGTACCTCCTGATAGAATACAGGGTGTAAG
>NZ_FRAE01000097.1 GCF_900142235.1 Tepidibacter formicigenes DSM 15518
GATTATAGAGAAAATATAATGTATTTTAAGTAAATATATTGTGATATAATATAGTTATTATATAAAATTATAGAGGTGAAAGCATGGACAATATAGAAGTAAAAGACATAATGAATTTAATACTTGTAAAATTAGATAATTTAGAAAAAAATCAAGAAGAAATGAAAGGTACAATTGGAAAAATTGAAAACAGACTAGATAATGTAGAAGGAAGACTAGAAAATATTGAAAACAGACTAGATAATGTAGAAGGAAGACTAGAAAATATAGAAAGTAGATTAGATAATGTAGAAGAAAGGCTAGATAATGTAGAAAATAGACTAGAAAATATAGAAGAAAGGCTAGATAATGTAGAAGAAAGGCTAGATAATGTAGAAAATAGACTAGAAAATATAGAAGAAAGGCTAGATAATGTAGAAGAAAGACTAGATAATGTAGAAAGTAATCAAGAAACAATTAAAAAATATATAGCTAGTGCAGAAGATACACTAAAAAAAGTAGAATATGATCATAAAATTATAGAGAGAATGAAAACAGCAATGTGTATATAGTTAATAAAGTCTAGTTATTATAACTAGACTTAAATTTTGTACAAAAGGGGGATAAATATGATTGATATACACTGTCATATAGTTCATAACATAGACGATGGGGCTAAATCACTTGAAGAATCTATCGAGATGGCAAAGATAGCTCATAAAGATGGAATAAAAAAAATAATAAATACTTCTCATTATCATTTAGACTCTGACTTTATAACAGGAAAAGAATTAGAAAAAAGGATTTTAGAATTTAATAATATATTAAAAGAAAATGGAATTGACTTAGAGGTTTTAATAGGAAATGAACTCTATTACAGCAGGGATTTAATGAATAAAATAGATGAACTTGACTTTTACTCTTTAAACAAAAGCAAATATATTCTTATAGAATTTCCTCCTAACAATATACCTGAAAATATGGAGGATATAATATACGAATTCAAAATAAGAAACTATACACCTATAATTGCTCATATAGAAAGATACTATCAAGTATTAAAAAATCCTAATCTAGCATATGAATATATAAACAGTGGAGCATTAATACAATTAAATGCAAGCAGCGTAACTGGGAAATATGGAAAAGAGGTTAAAGATATTTGTAATACACTTTTAACTTACGATATGGTTCATTTTATAGCTACAGATGCTCATTCTTCAAATAGAAGAAGACCTATATTAAAAGATTGCTATAACTATGTAGAAAATATATTAGGAAAAGAAAAAGCAGACAATATATTTTATGAAAATCCAAAAATTATAATAGAAAATAAAGATATAAAAATAGATAATCCAAAAAAATATGAAGAAAAAGGATTTAAAAATATATTTAAAAGAATATTCAAAAAGTCTAGTTAATAAGCTAGGCTTTTATTTTTTTAAATATATTGAAACTAGAACTAATTTACTATAAAATATAATAGGTAATTACATAAAAAACCATAATATAATAATATTTCCAACAAATTTCGACATAAAACGAGGAGGTTAAAAATGGAAGAGACTATAGAATTAAGAGCGTATTTTGACATTATAAGAAAAAGAATTTGGATTTTGGCACTTATTACAGTTATATCAGTGTTAACAAGTGCAGTAGTTAGTTTTTTTGTATTAGATCCTGTATATGAAACAAGTACGACTTTAATGGTGAATAAGGCTAAAAATGATGAAAGCTCTATAATAAATTACCAAGATGTAATACTTAATCAAAAGTTGGTTTTAACATATGGAGAAATAGTAAAGTCAAGAACAGTACTTGAAAAGGTAATCAAAGGCTTAAATCTTAATATGAAATATGAAGAATTAAAAGAAAAAATAACAGTATCTCCTGTAAAAGACACTGAGATAATGAATATAAAGGTACAGGACACAGATGCAAAAAAAGCTAAAAAAATAGCAAACAAAATACCTCAAGTTTTTACTCAAGAAGTTATAAGAATAACAAAAGCAGACAGTGTACAGGTTATAGATTATGCAAAAGTACCAGAAAATCCAATAAAACCAAAGCCAATGCTAAATATTATAGTAGCAGGGGTACTTGGAGTTATGATAGGACTGTTTATAATATTTTTAATAGAGTACTTAGATAATACTGTAAAAACTCCTCAGGATATAGAAAAACATTTAGAGCTTCCTGTAATAGGAGTAATACCTGTTTTCCCAGAAGAAGATAAATAGAGGTGAATAAAATGAGAAATGATAGTAGAAAATTAATAGTTCGTGATAACCCTAAATCTCCAATATCAGAAGCATATAGAAATATTAGAACTAATATACAATTTGCAAATATAGATAAAAACTTAAAAACTATAATGCTTACAAGTGCAACTCAAGGAGAAGGAAAAACAACTACAATATCTAATATAGCAGTTACACTTGCTGATCTTGGTAAAAAAGTAATAGTTATAGATTGCGATCTTAGAAAGCCAAAAGTACATAAGATATTTAAAATAAGCAATACAAATGGTATAACAGATATACTACTTGAAAATACTTCATATAAAGAATATGTAAATAAAGATATAATAGAAAATTTACATGTACTAACAGCAGGACAAACACCTCCAAATCCAGCAGAAATGCTAAGCTCTAATAAAATGAAGGACTTAATAGAAACTATAAAAAAAGATTATGATTATGTATTAATAGATACACCACCTGTTGCAGTAGTTACAGATGCAGCAATAATTTCAACATTTACAGATGGAGTAGTACTTGTATGTGCATCTGGTCAAGTTGAGATTGATTTAGTTAAAAGATCTAAAGAAAACTTAAAGAAGGTAAACGCAAATATATTGGGAGTAATACTTAACAAACTACCATTAGATATAAGCAAATCTTATTATTACTATTCTAACTATTATGGAGGAGAAACAAATAATAGTAAAAAAAGAAAAGGTATACTTTCAAAGGTAGTAGGATAAAATTAAAAACATAAAATGTAAGTATTTCCAAAATATAATAAATATTATATAATTATAGGAAAACTAGGACTTTAGAAAGGGGGATGTAGTTTGAAAAGACTAATTTCAAAAGCAGTCATAGTGATGCTTTTAATTTTATCATTAAATGGACTGGCATTTGCAGAGCTTAGTGAAAGTGATATTAACTTTTTCCTGGAAAAAATAGCAACAGCTAATAATGAACAACTGAGAGAACAAGGAATAAATATGATAAAAATGTATGCAGACAGAGAAGACCCTAATATAGATGGTCTAAAGAAAGCTGTTAAAAAATTTGTAGAACCAATATACGGAAAAAAGTTTGAAGAAAAAGGATATGACTTTGATGAATGCATAGAATCTTTGGATGTATTAAAAGAGATAAGTAGAGAAGATATAAAAAGTTTGATTTCACATATGGAAGATAAGGATTTAGATGGGATGAAAGAAATAGTAAATAAGTATATTGAAGAAGATTCAAATGAGGATGAAGAAAAGTCATCTAGTGGAAGTGGTGAAACTCTAAGTACTCCAGAAGAAAATAAAACAACTAATACTGAAGAAGTAACTGTTCCGAAAGTAGAAACACCAAAAGTTGAATTCAAAGATCTAGACAAGCACTGGGCAAAAGAGGATATAGAGTTTTTAGCTAGCAAAGGTATAATAAATGGAAAATCAAAAGAAATGTTTAATCCAGATGGGAAGATAACAAGAGCAGAATTTACTGCACTTATAGTAAGGCTTTTTGATTTAAAACAAAAGAATACATCTTTTAATATATCATTCAAAGATGTAAATAATACTGATTGGTATTATGATGTGATAAAAACAGCAAGTGAATATGGTTTAATTAATGGAATAAATGAAGACACATTTGCTCCAAATAAAGAAGTAACTAGAGAAGAAATGGTAACTATAATTATAAGAGCAATTGATAATAAAAATATACAAAATACAAATAAGAGTAATATAGCGATAGATAACTTTAATGATAAAAATAATATGTCTACTTGGGCAGTAGATAATATAAATAAAGCTCTTAAAATGAATATAATAAAAGGAAAAACTGAAAACTCATTTAATCCAAAAGAATATTCAACAAGAGCAGAATCAGCAACTATTATCAAAAGAGTATATGATTTAATTAACAAAAAATAAAAGGGGGATACTAAATGAAACAAAAAAAATTAACATCCATAATATTGACTTTAGTAATGGTATTAGCATTATTACCATCAAGCATGATCTCTCATGCACAACAAAATGATTATTTTGAAATACTACAAACAAAGCTTAAGCCTATATTGACTTCAGAAGGAAGTACAAATGCCATGGCTGTTTTCAATGCTTTAACTGAAAGCACAAGTGTTGAAGACATACAAAAAGAAATAGACAAGCTAGATGAAAATTCAAAAACTAAATTAGTAAATGACTATGGATTTACAGCTCAAGTAATAAAAGAAATATTAGATGAATGTACTGATACTACAGAAATAACTAACTTAATGACTTATATTAAAGATGGAAGTAAAGATAAAGTAAAAGATTTTGTAAATGATAAGTACGATGCTATCTACAAAAAACTTCCACAAGAATTTTTAATTAAAACAGATTTTTCTCGATTTGAAAGTGGTGAAGGAAGTGCAAAGAGAAGAAAACTAAACTTTTTACTACCTTTAGTTCAAGAAATATACAATGGGCAAGAACTAGTAACAAAAGAAGATGAAAAAATCAAAATATTATTTGAAGATAAATACATAGAAGATGCAAATTCTAAACTAGAAGAATCCAAAAGATTTACACAAGAGCAGTTAGATGTTATTAAAAATGTTAATCAAATATTAATACAAGCAGTAGAAGATAAAATTAATAGTGATAATGTAGCGGTAGAAGCAACAGAATATCTAGCTGAAAAATTAGATATATGGAAAGCACCTAAAACTGATGGAGAAGATTCAAACACAGGAGGTTCATCTGGTGGTGGAGGAGGTTCCTCATCAAGTGATAGTTCTTCTGAAGAAAAAGGAGAAGTTACAATTCCTGATAATGCAATAAAAGTTAAGGGTAACGAAGTTAGCTTTGATAAAAAAGAATTAACAAAAGCTATTGAAAAAGTTTTAGAGAAAGCCTCTAAAGAAATAGTAGTTAATATAGAAATAGATGATATAAAAGATTTAAATGCAAAAATATCACTTCCAGTAGAAAGTTTAAAAGGACTTAAAGGAAAAGAAGGAAGTCTATTTATAAAAACTAAGAAACTAGAAATAACTCTACCAATTGAAGATTTAGATTTAAATAATGAAAAAGCTAATATAGAGCTTGGTGTAAAAGAAATATCTAAAGATGAAGTTAAGGGTATAGTTAAAGATGAAGTAAAAACAATTGCAAAAGTAATAGACATTAACTTATTTAAAGTAGATGGAGAAGATAAAACTAATATAGGTTCTAAATTCAGTAAGAAAGTAAAAGTTGGTATAGATATATCAGACCTTAATATCAACAAGAATAAATCAGTAGTATTAAGAATAAACAAAAATAGTACTGAAATAGTTGGTGGAAAAGTAAAAGGAAACAAAATATATGCAAACTTAGAACACTTTAGTAAATATGCAGTAGTAGAAAGAGAAATAACATTTGAAGATATCCAAGCTCATTGGGCAAAAGACAATATAGAATCCATGGCAACTAAAGGAGTAGTAAAAGGATACAATAAAGATGAATTTAGACCTAATAATAAGATAACTAGAGCAGAATTTGCAAAACTTCTAGTAAATGCACTAGAGCTTGATGTATTAAAAGACAAAGGAACATTTAATGATATGAGCTCACACTGGGCAAAAGATTATGTATACACAGCATATAAAGCAGGACTAGTAAAGGGTGCTGATGGAAAATTCAATCCAAATGCTAATATTACTAGAGCGGAAATGG
This sequence comes from Tepidibacter formicigenes DSM 15518, assembly GCF_900142235.1. Taxonomy (GTDB): domain Bacteria; phylum Bacillota; class Clostridia; order Peptostreptococcales; family Peptostreptococcaceae; genus Tepidibacter; species Tepidibacter formicigenes. Next base: position 5,915 of record NZ_FRAE01000097.1, read on the forward strand.
CTACAATGATAGGAAGAGCACTTGAAAGTGATGAAAAAGAAGATCTTTCAAAATTCTATGATAGTAATAATATACCATCTTGGGCTAAAGAAGCATTATCAAAAGCAGTAGCTCAAGGTCTAATTAAAGGAGATAACAACTTATTCAGACCAAATGACAATACAACAAGAGCAGAAGCTGCTACAGTTATATACAGATTATTCAATAACTAGAAAAAAAGCTCAGCATAAGCTGGGCTTTTTTACTCTATAGGATATTATAAATTTTTCAACTTGTGGATAACATTACTAAAAGTACTACAATATCAACTATTTTGAGCAACGGAGTCCGTTAGGACTCGTTGGCGACATGAGCCATGCGATAGCATGAAGCGAATTTTTT
>NZ_FRAE01000008.1 GCF_900142235.1 Tepidibacter formicigenes DSM 15518
GGTGAAATAACAGAATATGTAGCAGATGAAGAAGATGGAACATTTGGAGTATTTATATTCATAGGATTTGCTCCTCAAACAAAATTATTTGAAGATAAATTAGAAATGAAATATGGATATATTTTTACAGATCAAAATATGAGAACAAATATACCTGGAGTATTTGCAGCAGGAGATTGTAGAGATAAGATTTTAAGACAAGTTGTTACTGCAGCAGGAGATGGAGCTATAGCAACAGTAATGGCAGAAAAATATATAGAAAATGAATTTGAAGTAGAATATAATGCTTAATAAATAGTAAAAAATACACATATGTGTATTTTTTACTATTTATGGAATGGTTAAAGAAAAATATATATGTATAAAAAATATATCAATTGGTATACTAAATTTAGATAAAGTAATATATTTTAATTTCAAAAACTTTAAATATTACAGTTACATAGTAATATTAAAATATTTTTAAAAAAATTTTTAAAAAATAAAATTTTAAGAAGGAATTTTGAAAAAAATGTAGAATTATAAGTATTGCATACGTTTTCAAAAAATAAATTAGGAGGTTTATACAATGGCAATGAAGAAAAAATTGATTTCACTTGCATTAGCAGCAACTATGCTAGGAACTATGGTAGTTGGATGTACTAAACCAGCAGAAGAAGGTGCTGGTGGAGAAGAAGGAAAAAATGCAATAAAAGTAGGAATGGTTACGGATGTTGGAGGAATTAATGATCAATCTTTTAACCAATCTGCTTGGGAAGGACTTAAAAGAGCAAAAGATGAGCTTGGGATTGAAATCGGTTACCAAGAATCAAAACAAGATGCTGATTATCCACCAAACATAGAAAACTTAGTAGATCAGGAAAACGATTTAGTTTGGGGTATAGGATTTAAAATGGGAGATGCAGTAAAAGAAGCAGCTGAAAACTATCCAGATCAAAAATTTGCTATAATAGATTATTCTTATGGAGATAAAACACCTAAAAATATAGTGGGAGTGACATTTAAAGAGCAAGAAGCTTCTTATTTAGTAGGTTTAATAGCTGGTAAAATGACTAAGTCTAACAAAATAGGATTTATAGGTGGTATGGAGGTTCCAGTTATCAAAAGATTTGAATATGGATTTAGAGCAGGAGTTAAAGAAGCAAATCCTAATGCAGAAGTACTTATTCAATATGCAAACTCATTTACTGATTCAGCAAAAGGAAAAGCTATTGCTAAACAAATGTATTCACAAGGAGCAGATATAATATTCCATGCTGCTGGAGATACTGGAACTGGTATGATAGAAGCAGCTAAAGAAGAAGGCAAATATGCTATAGGTGTTGATAGAGATCAGAATAGCTTAGCTCCAGATAATGTAATTACTTCAGCTATGAAAAGAGTTGATAATGCTATATATGATGTAACTAAAAAATTAACAGAGGGTAAATTTGAAGGTGGTACAACTATCACTTATGGTTTAGCAGAAGGTGGAGTTGATATAGCACCAACTAGTGATAAACATGTTCCAGAAGATGTATTAAATTTAGTTAAAGAATATAAAAATAAAATAATAGGTGGAGAAATAAAAGTACCTGCAACTGAAGAAGAATTTAATGCAATGAAATAAAAATTAAAACCCAGAAGAAATTCTGGGTTTTAATTTTTATTTATACAATATTAATTTATATATTTTTTGTTTATGGGTAAAATAACAGAAAAGATAACATAAAAATATTTATTAAATGTTTTTAATATTAATATAAATTATTTTTTAAAAAAATTTTGAAAATGAATAAAATTTATTGTTATCTAAAAAATTTTTTAGTATAATTAAAAGTACGTGGCTAAAAAAATCGATTTAAGGAGGTATAAATGTGAGTGATGTAAAAGGAAATATAGATTTTAGCCAAAAAGTTGTACAAATGAAGAATATAACAAAAAAATTTGGTAACTTTGTGGCAAACGATAACATAAATCTAACTGTCCATAAAGGAGAGGTACATGCACTCCTTGGAGAAAATGGTGCAGGAAAATCTACACTTATGAATATACTATATGGGCTTTATCAACCAACTTCTGGAGAAATACATATAAATGAAAAGAAGGTGAAAATAGATAATCCTAATGTAGCGATAGAAAATGGTATAGGGATGGTTCATCAGCATTTTATGTTAGTTCCTCCTTTCACAGTAGCGGAAAACATTATCCTGGGAATGGAGCCAGTTTCAGGATTAGGGAAAATTGATATTGAAAAAGCAATAAAAGACGTTAAAAAACTTTCTGAGCAATATGGTCTTCACGTTGATCCAACAGCTAAAGTAGAAGATATAACTGTTGGAATGCAACAAAGAGTAGAAATTTTAAAAGCATTATATAGAGGGGCGGAAATACTTATATTAGATGAGCCTACAGCTGTTTTAACACCTCAAGAGATAAAAGAACTTATTAATATTATAAGAAATTTAACTAAACAAGGAAAATCAATAATAATAATCACTCATAAGTTAAAAGAAATAAAAGAAGCAGCAGATTTTTGTACTATCATAAGGAGAGGTAAATATATAGATACTGTTGATGTTGAAAAAACTACTGAAGATGATCTTGCAGCTATGATGGTAGGAAGAGAAGTAAACTTTAAAGTGGATAAAAAAGAACAAGAATTAGGAGATGTAGTTTTAAAGGTAGAAAATCTAGTTGCGAAAGATAACAGAGGATTAAATGTATTAAACAATCTTTCTTTAGAAGTAAAAAGAGGAGAAATTCTTGGAATTGCAGGAATAGATGGAAATGGACAATCAGAACTCGTAGAAGTTTTAACTGGTCTTAGAAAGTGCGAAAGTGGAAGCGTTTTCATAAATGGGAATAATATAACTAACAAAACTCCTAAAGAAATATTTGAATTTGGGCTTTCAAACATACCTGAAGATAGACAAAAAAGAGGATTAGTTCTTGACTTTACAGTAGCAGAAAATATGGTTCTTGAAAATTATTCCAAAAAGGAGTTTTCTAAGGGATTTAGGCTTTTAGAAGAGAACATAAAGAGTTTTGCAAGGGATCTAATAGCAAAATTTGACGTAAGACCAGCAGATGAAACATTGAAAGCTAGAGCATTATCTGGAGGTAATCAGCAAAAGATAATTATAGCTAGAGAGGTTACTAATGACCCAGACTTACTTATAGCTACACAACCAACAAGAGGACTTGATGTAGGAGCTATTGAATTTGTTCACAAATCACTAGTAGAACAAAGAAACAAAGGAAAAGGAGTTCTTTTAGTATCATTAGAGTTAGATGAAGTTATAAGTGTTTCTGATAGAATTGCTGTAATATATGAAGGTAAAATAGTTGGAACTGTAGACTCAAAAGATGCTGATGAGAACACACTAGGCCTAATGATGGCAGGAGGTGTTGAAAATGAAAAATAAAAAGATATTTAATGATACTTTATTATATACCTTAATATCTATATTTTTAGGACTTATAGTTGGAGCAATAGTTCTTACGGCTTCTGGATTTAATCCTATAGAAGGATATAGTGAAATGCTTAATGGTATATTTGGTAAACCTAAATATATGGCATGGACAATAATTAAAGCAACTCCACTTATTCTTACTGGTTTGTCTGTTGCATTTGCTTTTAGAACAGGGCTTTTCAATATAGGAGCAGAAGGTCAGTTTATAGTAGGTGCTTTAGCAGCAACACTTGTAGGATATTTTCTACATTTGCCAGCTATTATACACATTCCTTTAACACTTATTAGTGGATGTATAGCTGGAGCTTTATGGGGAGGTATTTCAGGTTTTTTAAAATCTAAATTTGGAGTTAACGAAGTTATTTCAACTATAATGCTTAACTGGATTGCTTTTTATCTTTCAAATTATTTTATTATGTTAGAAGGATTTAGAAAACCAAATAGTGAGGCTTCATATGATATACAAAGGACAGCAACTATAGATATAACATGGCTTAAGTCTTTAGTCGGGCCTGCTACTAAGGTAAACTGGGGAATTGTAATAGCTTTAATTCTGATAATTATAATATCATATGTACTTTATAAAACTACTTTAGGATTTGAACTTAGAGCAGTTGGATTTAATAAATATGCTGCTGAGTATGCAGGGATAAATGTAAATAAATCTATGGTAATTTCAATGGCCATAGCAGGATTACTAGCAGGAGCAGCAGGAGCAATGCATGTAATGGGAGTATCTCATAAAATAACAATACTTGCTGCTCAAGAAGGATATGGATTTGACGGAATAGCAGTATCACTAATAGGAAACAATACACCACTTGGAGCATTACTTGCAGGACTTTTATTTGGTGCTCTTAAATATGGCGGAGGTAAAATGCAAAACATTGGTGCACCAACAGAGGTAATTAATATAGTTATAGGTTCTATAATCTACTTTATAGCGACAGTTAGATTGGTAAAAATAATGATAGATAAAATGAGGGGAGGAAAAGCTGATGCTTAAAAATTTAGCTATGATACTTAGCACAACCCTTATGTACTCAACACCCCTTATATTTACTTCTCTTGGAGGAGTTTTCTCAGAAAATGCTGGAGTTGTAAATATAGGACTTGAAGGTATGATGACAATAGGAGCTTTTGCAGGAGCTGCAACAGCAGTACTTACTGGAAATCCATGGCTAGCTTTTTTAGCAGCAGGAATAGCTGGTGGAATATTTGCACTATTTCATGCAATAGCAACAGTTAAATTTAATGCAGATCACGTTGTATCTGGAATTGCAATTAACTTCTTAGCACCAGGGTTTGCATTATTTTTATGTAGAAGAATGTTTGATGGATCTACTATGACTCCAGCAATAGATTTAGGTCAAAAAATACCAAGACCATTTGATGGATTTTTTGCAAAAGGAAGTTTTCTTGATATAGTATTTAATACTTATTCAACAGTATATTTAGCCTTCGTATTAGTTTTTGTTACTTGGTATGTACTATATAAAACTAAGCTTGGACTTAGAATAAGAGCTGTTGGAGAACATCCTAGAGCAGCAGATACATTAGGTATAAATGTATATAAAATAAAATATTTATGCGTAATATTGTCTGGAATACTTGCTGGTTTTGGTGGTGCTTCTATGAGTTTGGCTATAGTTTCAACATTTAGACCAACTTTAATTTCAGGACAAGGTTACATTGCACTTGCAGCACTTATTTTTGGTAAATGGAAACCACAAGGTGCAATGCTTGCCTCATTATTATTCGGAGCATCAACAGGACTTGTAGTATTCTTAGGAAATCCAAATATAGGATTTACAGTATCTGAAAATCTATTATCAATGGTTCCGTATATAATAACAATAATAGTACTAATTTTATTTGTTGGAAAAGCAAATGGACCAGCTGCAAATGGACAGCCTTACGAAAAAGGGGAAAGATAAAAAATTATATATTAATACTTAAAAAAATCCTAATATTATTTAAAATAATATTGGGATTTTTTTTGAAAATAAAAAAGAGGTGATAATATGAAATTTTTAGATAAACCATTTATACCAAATAAAGAAGTTTCATTAATATTAGTAGATAAAAGAATACCTAAAAATATAGAAGATGTATTAAAAAATAAAAAAATAGAAATACTAAAAACATGTAAGTGTAGTGAAGTTTATGATGCAATAAAATATCATCCAGATATAGTTTTATGTTATCTTGGAGAAAAAAACATAGTTGTAGCTCCAAATGTATATGAGTATTATGAAGATATGTTAAATCCTTTTGGATTTAATGTCATAAAAGGAAATGAGTTTTTAAAAAGCAAATATCCTCAAAATATATCTTACAATGTTGCTATTTTTGGAAAATATGCAGTTCATAATTTTAAATATACAGAAGAAAATATATTGAACTATATAAATGAAAAAAAACTTAAAAAGATAGATGTAAAGCAGGGATATTCAAAATGCTCTATATGTATAGTCGATGAAAATTCAATAATAACATCTGATGAGGGAATACATAAAGAAGTTATAAAACATAATATAGATTCTTTATTAATAAAAAAAGGACATATAGATTTATTTGGAATGAATTATGGATTTATTGGAGGATGTACAGGACTTATATCAGAAAATGAATTAGCTTTTTTGGGTGATGTAAAAAAACACGTCAACTATCTAAAAATAAAAGATTTTTTAGATAAAAAAGGTAAGAAAATAGTAATTTTAGGAGAAAATAAATTAATAGATTTAGGATCTATAATTCCTATTATGACTAGAAAGGAGTGACCTAATTGGAACAAATTTCTTTAGGTATAACAGGTGATTATAAAGATTTAGCAATTAAGTTAGCAGATTCTATTAAAGTATCAAAAAAAGTAAAAAATATGGATGATATTTTAGAAATTGATATATACATGGATGATAATAAAAAAGAAGATATAAAGATATTTATTTGTTTAGAGCTTACAAATATGATTGTAAATGTAGTAAAAAATAATATTTTAAAAAAAATAGTAAATAAAAGTTATAAAGATATATATATAACAGAACTTGATGATATATATAAATATTCTTTGAATTTATTTAATGAAAAAGAAACTTTTATAAGAGAAATACTTTTTAATAGAATATATGAATACTTAGCAAGTAGTGATTATATTAATATAAATGGATTTGTAAAATTTAGATTAAGAGATTTTATGGATTATATAATACAGATAAAAGATAGAGGTCTTGAAGAATATTTACTTCAAAAAGACTATAGTGAGTTTATAGAACTTCTTAAATATTTTGTTGATGTTCAGCAAGAAAAAGTAGACATTTTAAAGTTATATATAGAAAGAGAAGGCACTTTTAGACTTTGTGATAAATATGATCAAGATTTAGAGAATAATTATACTAAAGATATATTTAACTTAGCTTTAAAAGAAAATATGAATTATGAAGATTTTTTAATAAGCATATTAATAACTTTATGTCCTAAGGAAATTTGGATATGGGATAATTTAGAAAATAATGTTTCAAAAGAGATTATACAAACAATAAAAGCTATTTTTGAAGGTAGGGTAAAAGTTAACTATAGAGCTTGATGCTCTATTTTTTTTGTAGAAATTGACATAACAATATTAGAAATATAAACTATGAATAGAGATAAATTAAAAAATTATGGAGATGATTTCATGAAAAATATTTTAAATTTTTCAAATGTAAATTGTAAACACTGTTATAAATGTATAAGACATTGTCCTGTTAAAGCAATAAAAATGGAGAAAGATAAAGCTTATATTGTTGAAGATTTATGTATAGGATGTGGAGGATGTTTTAAAGTATGTCCACAAGATTCAAAAAAAATAAAATCAGATTTAGGACAAGTTAAAGAATATATAAAATTAGGATACAAAGTAGTAGCTAGTTTAGCACCATCATTTATAGCAGACTTAGAAGGAATAGATTATAAAAAATTTATAACTGCTCTTAAGGAAATAGGATTTTATAAGGTTGAAGAAACTATAGTTGGAGCTAAGATAGTTGCAGATATGTATAAAAAATATATAAGTAATAATAAACAAAAAATATATATATCTTCTTGTTGTCCTACAATTAATTATTTTATAACAAAGTATCATGGCGGAATTAGCAAATATTTAATTCCAGTGCAGTCTCCTATGATAGCACACGGGAAGTACCTAAAAGAAAAATATGGACAAGATATAAAAGTGGTATTTATAGGACCTTGCATATCAAAAAAATATGAAGCATTAGATTTTGAAAATAGAGGAATAATTGATAAAGTACTTACTTTTGAAGAATGTTTTAATTTGATAAAGGAATTGGAAATAGATATAAATTTTTTAAGTGAAAGTGATTTTGATAATAAGCCCTTAGGAGATATATGCTTATTTCCAATTGAAGAAGGAATTGAACTAGATTTAGATAATATAAATAAAATAAAAGTTTCAGGTTTAGATAATGTAAAAGATTTAATAGAAAGTATTAATAATAATGAACTTGAAAATGTATTTATTGAAATGAATTCTTGTAGTGGATCATGTATTGGTGGAATAGGATTTAAGAATAAAAAAGGTATTTATTATAGACAAAATAAAGTAAAAGAGTATACTAAAAAAAGAGTTTTACATGAAACTTTTTTAGATGAAGTAAGAGAAATATATAGAAATATAGATTTGAATAAAAAATTTGAAGAAGAAAAATTAAAATTTAAAGACCCACAGGAATATGAGATAAGAGATATATTAATATCTATGGGTAAAAAAACCGTTAAAGATGAGCTTAATTGTGGAGCGTGTGGATATGATACTTGTAGAGAAAAAGCAATAGCTGTATATAGAGGACTTGCAGAACCTCATATGTGTATGCCTTATATGAAGGATAGAGTAGAAGCTTTAAGCAATGTTATATTTGAAGTTACGCCTAATTACATAGTTATAATAGGAGAAAATTTCAAAATAATAGATATAAATAACTCAATGGCAAGGGTTATAAATAAAGAAAGAAAAGAATTAATAGGCGAGTACATAGGGGATTATATTGATATAAGTGATTTTATAGATATTTTATGTAATAAAACCAGTATTTTATCTAAAAAAATTAAATGGAAAGAATTTAACAAAGATATTATAGGAAACATGATCTATTTAAAAGAGCATAGGGCTATAATAGGTATATACAGTGATATTACTAATGAAGAGAATCAAAAGAAAAAATTTAGAGAAGTTAAAATAAATACAATAAATACAGCTCAAAATATTATAGAAAAACAGATGAGAGTTGCTCAAGAAATAGCATCACTTCTTGGAGAAACTACAGCTGAAACTAAAGTAATACTTACTAGATTAAAGGAGCTTGCTATGAAGGGGGATGAGGAGGATTAAAAGATATTTTGTAGATATAGGATATTTAAGCCTTAATAAATATTGTGAAGAGCTTTGTGGTGATAATGTTGAAATAGAAAGATTTGATGAAGGAGTAATAGCTGTTTTATCGGATGGATTAGGGTCTGGAGTAAAAGCAAATATATTAGCAACATTAACTTCAAAAATAGCTGTAACTATGATAAAAAATGGACTTACCATAGAAGATGTTGTTAATACAATAATTAATACACTTCCTACATGCAAAGTAAGAAATCTTGCTTATTCTACTTTTACAATTATATATATTTTACACAGTGGAGAGTGTTATATAGCAAGATTTGACAATCCTCCTGTATTACTTAAAAGAGAAGGAAAAGTTATTCCTATACAGGAAGAAGAAATTTTGATATCAGGTAGGAAAGTAAAAGAAATTAAGATTAATTTGAAAAAAGAAGATACTCTAATATCTATAAGTGATGGGGTTTTAAATGCTGGAGTAGGTGTGATTTTAAATTTAGGTTGGGATATAGATAATATAGGAAAATACATAAAGAAGATTCCTTTAAATTTAGCGTCACTGAGTATAGCTAAAAAAATTATTTCAACATGCAATCACTTATATCAAGAAATACCAGGAGATGATACAACAGTAGTGATTCTAAAGCTTACTAATGCAAAACATTCAACTATATTTACAGGTCCACCTCTTAATGAAGAAGATGATAGAATGGTTGTAGGAAAATTAATTAAAGGTGAAGGTAAGAAAATAGTATGTGGAGGTACTGCTGCAAAAATAGTAGCAAGGGAGCTTAATCAGGAGATAGAAATAGATATGGAAAATATAAAAGAAGATATACCACCAATTGGACACATAAAAGATATTGATTTAGTGACAGAAGGTGTGTTAACCTTAAAAAAGGTATTAGAAATTTTAGAAAACTATAAAACAAGTAAACATCATATTGATGATATATTTAAAAATAATCAATACAAAAATGGAGTTTATATGATTCTAAAAATATTATTAGATGAATCCACCCATATTAATTTCTTAGTAGGAAGAAGCATAAATCCAGCTCATAAAGACATAGATTTTCCAAATAATCTATCATCAAAACTAGAAATTGTAAAAGAAATAAAAGAAAGACTTGAAGATTTAGGTAAAATAGTAAATATTGAATATTATTAAGGAGGCAGTAAATGATAAAGGTATTATTTTTAGGAACTATAGGAGCAATTATAGGATGGATTACTAATATTCTTGCAATTAAGCTTATATTTAGACCTATAAAGCCAATTAAAATTCCTATAATCAATTTAGAAATAGTAGGGTTGATACCAAAAAGAAGAAAAGAGATAGCTAAATCTGTAGGTGAAGTAGTAGAAAAAGAATTAATATCAATAGAAGAAATAATTGATAAACTGATAAGAGAAGAAGATAAAACTAGTATAATTAAGTTTATAAAGGATAAAATAGAGAGTATAGTAGAAGAAAAATTACCACCTTTTATTCCAACAACATTCAAAGAAATGATAAAAGATTATATAGATAAAGTAGTAGAAGAAGAAATAGCAAATGTTATTACTAAATTAAGTGAAGATTTAATTCATAAATCTACATCAAGAATAAAAATAGGAACAATGGTAGAAGATAAAATAAATGAATTTGACTTAGAAAAACTAGAAGAAATAATTATAAATATAGCAAAAAAAGAATTAAAGCATATAGAAATATTAGGACTTATATTAGGTTTGGTAATAGGAATAATACAAGGATTAATTGTAATTAATATGTAAAAAATATTGACAAATATTCAAAATAAATATATAATTCAAGAAAATAAAAGAAAATGAAAAAAGCTAAGAAAAGGAAGAGTAAGTTAAACCCAGTTTAAAGAGAGGAAATGCCATGGGCTGAAAGTATTTCTAAATATGGTTAACTGAAAACTACCTTGGAGCTGGATTTAGTAGCCTAATAGGTGAAAAGATTTCGGGTGACTACCTTATAGTCTTCAAGAGGGCTTTTTGCCAACTTGGGTGGAACCACGAGAATAACAACTCGTCCCATATTTTTAGGGACGGGTTTTTTTAATTAATAAAACACTTTTACAAAAACAAAAGGTTAGGAGGAAGAATATATGGAAAAAATAAAAGTTACTTTAAAAGATGGTTCTGTAAAAGAATTTGATAAAGGAATTTCTATAATTGATGTAGCAAAATCTATAAGTGAAGGGCTTGCTAGAAATATAGTTGCAGGTCAGGTAAATGAAAAAACTGTTGGACTTGACTATAAATTAGAAGAAGATGCAAATGTTAATTTATTAAAATTCGAAGATGAAGAAGGTAAAGAAGTATTTAGACATACAAGTGCCCATATACTAGCACAAGCTATAAAAAGACTATATCCAGAGGCAAAGCTTGCAATAGGACCAGCTATAGAAAATGGATTTTACTATGATATAGATTTAAATCACAGATTAACTCCAGAGGATTTGGATAAAATACAAGGAGAAATGAAAAAAATAGTAAAGGAAGATTTAAAAATAGAGGGATTTGAACTTTCTAGAGAAGAAGCAATTGAACTTATGAAAGAAAAAAATGAAGATTATAAAATAGAGCTGATTCAGGATCTTCCAGAAGGAGAAGTAATATCTTTTTATAAACAGGGAGATTTTATAGACCTTTGTAGAGGACCACATTTACCTACGACTAAAAAAGTAAAAGCTATTAAGCTTTTAAGTGTAGCAGGTGCATATTGGCGTGGAGATGAAAAAAATAAAATGCTTCAAAGGATATATGGGACTTCATTTGAAAAGAATAAAGAACTAGAAGAATATTTAAATATGCTAGAAGAAGCTAAAAAAAGAGATCATAGAAAATTAGGAAAAGAGCTAGGATTATTTGTATTACCAGAAGAAGGACCAGGATTCCCATTATTCCTACCTAGAGGGATGGAACTTAAAAATAAGCTTTTAGAATTTTGGAGGGATATTCATAAAAAAGATGGTTATGTAGAAATAGAAACTCCTATTATATTAAATAGAGGTTTATGGGAAACTTCAGGACACTGGTATCACTATAAAGAAAATATGTATACAGTTCAAATTGATGAAGAGGATTATGCTATAAAACCTATGAACTGTCCTGGTGGTATGCTTGCTTATAAAACTCAAATGCATTCTTATAGAGATTTTCCAATGCGTGTTGCAGAACTAGGAAGAGTTCATAGACATGAGCTTTCAGGAGCATTACATGGACTTATGAGAGTTAGAGCATTTACTCAAGATGATGCTCATATATTCATGCTTCCTGAGCAAATAAAAGATGAAATAAAAGGTGTTGCTAAATTAATAGATGAAGTTTATACTACTTTTGGATTTAAATATCATGTTGAATTATCAACAAGACCAGAAGATTCTATAGGAACTGATGAAGAGTGGGAAGTAGCTGAAAATGGATTAAGAGAAGCTTTAGAAGAACTAGGACTTGATTATAAGTTGAATGAAGGTGATGGAGCATTCTATGGACCAAAGATAGATTTTCATCTTCAAGACTGTATAGGAAGAACATGGCAATGTGGTACTATACAATTAGATATGCAGCTTCCTCAAAGATTTGATTTAACTTATGTAGGTAAAGATGGAGAAAAACATAGACCAGTTATGATTCATAGAGTTGCATTTGGTAGTATAGAAAGATTTATAGGTATTTTAATTGAGCATTTTGCAGGTAAATTCCCATTATGGCTTGCTCCTGTTCAAGTTAAAGTACTTCCTATTTCAGATAAATATATGGAATATACTAAAAAAGTAAAAGATATATTATTTGAAAAAGGAATTAGAGTTGAAATTGATGATAGAGCAGAAAAAATAGGATATAAAATAAGAGAAGCACAGCTTGAAAAAGTTCCTTATATGCTAATAGTAGGAGAAAAAGAGCAAGAGAAGAATGAAGTATCTGTTCGTTCAAGAGATAAAGGAGAAATAGGATCTATTTCAATTGACAAATTTATAGAAAGTATTTTAGAAGAAGAAAAAAATAAAACAGTAAATCTATAATAAAAGCAGAGTCAACTTTAAAAAGTTGGCTCTATTTTTATTATTCTATAGGAAACTATAAATTTTTTAAACTGTTGATAACTTTGGTAACTGAATAAAAGTATCAACTATTTTGAGCAACGGAGTCCGTTAGGACTCGTTGGCGACATGAGCCATGCGATAGCATGAAGCGAATTTTTTTACTTTATGTAATGAAAATAGAAATATAAGATATGTAAGTATAAAATTAATTAGTATATATACAAAAAATATCTACATATGTTATAATTTACATAAAATTCTTTTAATTCACAGTGGTGATAAACTTGAAAAACATAACATGGATTACTATTTTAACCGGAAGCATACCAGAAGCATTTTTTATATTTTTAATTGGATTGACATTAATAGGATATAGAGTTAGCTTAAAAAAATTAATATTGATATCTTTTATTGAAGGAATTTTTGTTTATATACTTTTTAATTATATAAAAGTTCCATTTGGAATTCATAGTATATCTACGTTTTTGTTTTTAGTTATAATAACTAATTTACTTATTAAAGTTAATATAAAAAACTCTTTTATAGCAATTGTTATTGGATGGATGGCATCATTTTTAACCCAATATATAAATCTTATATTTATATATTTGTTAGGAATGACATATGATGATTTGATGAAAAATGAAGCTTTAAGAATGATTGCTTTTTATCCTTCTATAATTTCTTTAGGAATAATAGCATTAATAATATATAAAAAAAATATAGTTATCTACAATGCTTGTATAAGCTCAAATAATGAAAAAATTAGTAAGAATAGTAACTTCGTAGTAAAAATATCCTTTTTATTAATTTTTATAGTATTAATATTATTTAATATTTATTTATATATATTTAGAAACGAGAGTTGGAATTTAGAAAAAAGATTCACAGTATTTATAATTGTTTTTTCAATAATAGCACTTTCATTAATGATAATTATTTCATTGAAATTATTTGAAAAAAATATAAAAAAAGAATATGAAGATATTTTACTAGAAAAAAATTTAGAAGATATGAAAAGGAATATTAAAGTACTAAGAAAACAAAGACATGACTATTTAAGACACATTCAAATAGTATCATCTCTTTTGCATACTAATAATTATGATGAAGCAAAAAATTATATAAATGATTTAGCTGAACATATTAATAGTGAAGGTATATCAGTTGAAACCGGAAACACATTTTTAAATGCTGTTATAAGCTTAAAGCAAGAACAAGCTATACATAGAAAAATTAAATTTTATATAAATATAAAAATCAAAATAAAAGGTTTTAAAATTCCTAATTTTGAATTATGCAATATACTATCAAATATAATAGATAATGCATTTGATGCATTAGATGAGGTTAGAAAAGATAAAAAATATGTTGAGTTATGTATTTGTGGAGATGATTTGTTTTATATATTTAAAATTAGAAATAATGGAAATAAAATAGAAGATACTCAAAAGATATTTGATGAAGGATTTAGCACAAAACAAGGAATTAATAGAGGTTATGGTCTTTATATAGTAAAACAAATATTAGATAAATATAAATCGAGTATATTTGTAGAAAGTAGTGAAAGTATAACTGAGTTTACTATTGTGATTCCAAAATACTAATGGAGTGGTAATATGATAGAAATTATATGTAATAAAATATCTCTTTACTTTAAAAAAGAATTAAATATGGAAGAAGAAGATAGAGAAGTAATAGAATATGGACTATTTGCAGTTATAGGATCTATTTTTAAAATAATTATGTTGATAATATTAGGTTTTATATTTGGAATATTAAAGTATATTTTAATATTATCATTTTCTTTTGCTTTATTTAGAATTTTTTCTGGAGGGGTACATTCTAGTACATATAAAGGATGTATGATAATATCATTAAGCATATTTACTTTATTTTCAGTATTAATAAAGATATTTGAAAAAAATATAAATTATAATATATTTAGTATTTTAAGTTTATCAATAATAATACATAGTTTATATATGATAATCAATTTTGTACCCAATGACAATCAAAATAGAATTATAAAAGATGAACTAGAGAAGAAAAAATTTAAAAAGTTAACTTTGTACCTTTTGGTTATATATGTATTTGCTATGATTATTGCAGTTTATTTTAAGGTATCATACTCGTTGATATTATCAGGATTTATTGGAATTTTTTTACAGATGATATCAGTATATCCAAAGGCTTACATTGTTATGAATAAATTTGATAATAAATTAAAAGGGGGAATTTTAAAATGAAAAATTTAAAACTAAAAATATTAACTATTGCATCAGATTTTTTAGCGATGGTAGCAGGAACTGTTGTTAGCGCAGCTAGTACAAATTTGTATTATCAACCTAAAACTCCTAAAAAACTACAAAAATAATGTAAGACCTGTACATTTAGTACAGGTTTTATATTATAAAAATTTATTAAAGGAGATGTGATTATGGGAGTTAAAGTGCTTGTATGTGATGATGATAAAGTAATAAGAAATCATATAGTAAGAGCTATAAATAATATAAAGGATATAGAATTTATAAAAACTGCAGAAAATGGAGTACAGGCTGTACAAAATATAAAAAAAGGTGACTTTGATATACTTATAATAGATGTAGATATGCCTCATAAAAATGGAATTGATGCAGCAAAAGAAATATGTAAAGTAAATCCAGATATTTATATAATATTTGTAACTGCTTTTAAAGAATATGCATTAGATGCATTTAGTATTTATTCTTTGGATTATATATTGAAACCTTTTAATGAAAAAAGACTCTTAGAAACTTTAAGTAAGGCTGTAGAAAATATAAATATAAAAAAAATAGCTAAAAAAAATTTAAGTAACAATAAAGAAAAATTTATTTTTAAAAAATCTAGAGAAAAATATATAATAAATTTAGAAGATATTATTATGTTTGAGAAGAATGGAAGAATAACTAAAATATATACAAAAGATTTAGAGGTAGATTTTTATGAATCTTTTTATGATATAGAAAAAAGGTTATCTATGGACTTTTTTAGAACTCATAAATCTTATATTGTAAATATTAATAAAGTCAAAAGAATAGTTCCTCATATAAAATCATCATATCAAATAGAGTTTAAAGATAATGATTTAAAAGCTCTTTTAAGTAAGAAGAATGAAATAAAATTATTAAATAAATTATATTTAATAAGAAAAAAAGTAATATAAATTAGAGATCCTATTGTTTATTAAAGCAATAGGATTTTTATTTAGTGAGATTATTTATGTAAGAGGAATATGATTAAAAAAATAATAATTTTAAGAAAATTACGCGAAAGTGATTTTTTATTAAGTTACTCATGCTTTTTTATTACATAAAAATAAATTTATATATATTTTTATTAGTTTGAAGGATTTTATTTACTATTATATTATGTATTTAATTAAGAAACTATAACAAAATTTCTAAAGTTTATTAGGGGGGGATTATTATGAAAAAGAAAAAAAAGTTAGCATCTATAGCTCTTTCTACAGTTATGACAGGATCTTTGTTATTATCTCCAATATCCAATGCAGAAGAAGTAGATACTAATAAAATAATTATACAAGAAGATGCACAAATTTATACACAAGATCAAAAGGAATCACCAGATAAAGTTAGTGAAGAAGGAAAGTTAATAAAAGAAGAAGCTGATAATGAAGAAATAAAGACTAATGAAACAACTAAAGAAGAAACAGAAGATAAAGTTAAAAAAGAAGAAAATTTAATAAAAGAAGAAAAAGAAGCAGTTGATAATGAAGAAATAAAGACTGATGAAACAACTACAAAAGAAGATAAAAAAGAGTCAGAAGGTAAAGTTAAGGAAGAAGAAAATTTAGTAAAAGAAGAAAAAGAAGTACCTAATAATGAAGAAATTAATAATGATAAAATAATTACAAAAGAGGATGAGAAAGAGTCAAAAGATAAAATAAAAGAAGAGAAAGAATTAATAAAAAAAGAAGAAAAATTAGAGAAAGAAAATAAAAAATTAGAAAAGAATATAATAAAGTTTAATAAAAAGAGTGACTTAGGATTTTTAAAAGGAAAGCTTTCTAATAAAAAAGAAAAAAATATGGATGGAGCTGTAGAATTTTTCGAAGAAAATAAAGATACATTTAAAATAAACAATCCTAAAGAAGAATTCGAGTTAATAAGCAAAAAAACTGATAATCTAGGATATACACATATTAAACTGCAGCAAATGTATAAAGGAACTCCTTTATATGGTAAACAATACATAGTTCATTTTGATAAAGAAGGAAGTATATATGCTGTTAATGGACAAATTGATAATGAAATATACGATAAATTTCCTAAAAGAAGAAGGAGATCTTTAGATATAGGTCAAGAGTCAGCTATTGAAATTGCAAAATCTGAGGTTAATGCTGATAAAATTATAGGAGAGCCAGAAGTAAAATATTATTTTTATGAATTAAATGAATCATATATTCCAGTTTATGAAGTAAGATTAGGTGTTTTAGAGCCAGAAGCAGCAGATTGGCATATTTTTATTCATGCTAAAACAGGAGCTGTTGTTAATAAAAGCAATAGAATGGCAACAGCTTCGGTTAAAGGAAGTGGAACAGGTGTATTAGGTGATGAAAAAGAAATAAATCTTGATTATAGAAATGGAAAATATTACATGATAGATGATACTAGAGATGGAATACAAATAAGAACTTATGATGCTAGTAGGCTTCCTCAAAATGAATATTGGCTTAAGTATTTCTTACCTGGGGATATTATGTATGATAAAGATAATAGATTAGATGAAGAAGAATATAAAGCTGCTGTAGATGCCCATAAATACGCAGGTTATGTATATGATTATTATAAGAATAATTTTGGAAGAAATAGCATAGATGATAGAGGAATGGATATTGTATCATCAGTACATTATGGTAAAAATTATGTTAATGCTTTTTGGTATGAAAATCAAATGACATATGGTGATGGTGATGGAAAAACAGCAGCATCTTTATCTGGAGCATTAGATATAGTTGGTCATGAAATGACTCATGGGGTTACAGAATATGAGGCAGGTCTTGAGTATGAAGGACAATCAGGAGCTTTAAATGAATCTTTTTCTGATGTATTTGGAACATTAATAGAATTTGAATATCAACCAGAAAAAGCCGATTATTTATGTGGAGAAGATGTATGGACACCAGATATTCAAGGAGATGCTTTGAGAGATTTACAAGACCCAGGAAGCAGTAAAGCTTATAGAAAACAACCTTCTCATATGAATGATTATGTAGATACAACTGATGATCATGGGGGAGTTCATACAAACTCTGGTATACCAAATAAAGCTGCATATCTTGTAATGGATAGCATTGGACCAGAAAAAACAGGTCAGATATATTATAGAGCTTTAACAACATATTTAACAAATAAATCAAATTTTTATGATGCAAGACTTGCGTTACTTCAATCAGCAGAAGATATTTATGGAAGTAATAGTGTGGAATATAATGCAGTAGCTGATGCATTTGATAGTGTAGGAATAAAATAGAAAAAAGGGTCTGTACTTTAAGTATAGACCCTTTTTATTATTTCTTTTAATTCATCATTAGTTAAAGTTTCTTTTTCATAAAGATGATTAGATATTAAGTGAAGTTCTTCCATATGCTCTTTTAATAAATTTATTGATTCGTTATAGCAATCCCTTATAATAGAATTTGCTTCGGATTGAATTTTATCAATTAAAAATGTTTTGTGATTTCCTTCTATAGTCATACTTCCAAGGCTACTCATTCCATATTCACATATCATTTGATTAGTAATTTCACTAACTTTTTTCAAATCATCTTTTGCACCTGTTGAAATATGGTCAAATATAATCTCTTCTGCTGCTTTACCAGCAAGAAGTATTTTTATCTTACCAAGCAATTCATCTTTAGTGTGAATAAATCTATCTTCATCTGGTAGTTGAAGTACATAACCTAAAGCTTGACCTCTAGGAATTATAGATATTTTTTGTATAGGGTTTATTCCTAAAATATTGCTAACAAGTGTATGACCTGCTTCATGGTAAGATACAATTTTCTTTTCTTTTTCTATCAGTTTGCTGTTTTTACTTTCAAGGCCTGCTAAAATTCTCTCTATTGCTTGATTAAAGTGATCTTGATTAATTACATTTTTACTTTCTCTTACAGCTATTATAGCAGCTTCATTTGCTATATTAGAAAGATGTGCTCCGCTAAGTCCATGTGTTTTTTTAGCTAGTTCTTCTAAATTTACCGAATCATCTAAAGGTTTATCATTGGTATGAACCTTTAATATTTCGCATCTAGTATAGTAGTTAGGGTTTCCAATGTATATATGTCTATCAAATCTTCCAGGTCTAAGTAGTGCTTCGTCTAGAAGGTCTAGTCTATTTGTAGCTCCGATGATTATTACATTTGTATCTTTATTAAAACCATCCATTTCAACTAAAAGTTGATTTAATGTTTGATCTTTTTCATTGTTGCTTTCTAAATGTCTTTTAGCTCCTATAGCATCTATTTCGTCTATAAAAATTATACTAGGTGCTTCTTTTCTTGCTTTTTCAAATAAAGTTCTAACTCTTTTAGCTCCAACTCCTACATATTTTTCAACAAATTCTGATCCCGTAGTATTAAAAAATGCTGAATTTGTTTCTCCAGCTACGGAAGCAGCAAGCAGTGTTTTTCCAGTTCCTGGAGGGCCGTGGAATAGCACTCCCTTTGGAATTTTAGCTCCCATTTTTTTATATTTGTCAGGATTCTTAATAAAGTCAACCAGTTCAACTAGCTCTTCTTTTACTTCTTCAAGACCTGCAACATCTTTAAATGTGGTTTTTGGCTTTGAAAAATTAGCATCTTCGTTTCCATTATCTTTTTCCATTTTACTTTGAGCAAAAGCAAAAACTGGCATATTGATTTTTTTAAATATTTTTTTCATTATACCCATATTATACACCTCAAAAATTTAGGTTGTTTTGTATTTATTTTTAGTTTCTCCTAAATGTGTAAGAATATTATTTAATAATTTTTCCAATTTTAGCAAAATAAATATTCAATAATCTATGTAATTTATTTGTTAAAAGCAAAATTTTAAAAAATATGTTGACATTAAAAGTTTAAAATGATAAACTTATTGTTGTTAAATGAAGAAGAAGTTATCCGCTTCTCACCTTACTCCACAGGTTGTAGGGTTAATAACAGGATTTTTTTAGTCTTTGTTATGGTGTGTGTACGGATAGCTTATGCTATCCGTTTTTTTATTTTTAATATTACTTGGAGGTGTCTAACTATTAAAGAACTACCAATTAATGAAGAGATACGAGATAAGGAAATAAGACTTATTTCCCACACAGGTGAACAATTAGGTATAATGTCTGCTAGAGAGGCACAAATAATAGCAAACGATAATAATTTAGATTTAGTTAAAATTTCACCTAATGCAAAACCACCTGTATGCAAGATAATGGATTATGGAAAGTATAAGTATGAACAATCTAGAAAAGAAAAAGAGTCTAAGAAAAAGCAAAAGACTATAACTGTTAAAGAAATAAGGCTAAGACCTGCTATAGAAGAGAATGATTTAAATACAAAAGCTAAGCAAGCAGTTAAATTCTTAACTAAGGGAGATAAAGTTAAAGTTGAACTTAGATTCAGAGGAAGAGAGCTTGGACATAAAGATGCAGGTATTCAAGTTATTAATAAATTTATAGATTGTGTTAAGGAAGTTGGTACGCCAGCTAAACCCCCAAAATTTGAAGGGAATAAATTAGTTGTAATACTAGATCCTAAAAAATAATTATAATTTGAGAGGAGGAAATTAACATGCCAAAAATGAAAACTCATAGAGGAGCTGCTAAAAGATTTAAAGCTACAGGAAAAGGTAAATTAAAGAGAGCTAAAGCATATAAAAGTCATATATTAACTAAGAAGAGTGCTAAAACTAAAATGAATCTTAGAAAAGCAGGTATAGTAAGTGCTGGAGATCAAAAAAGAATAGCTAGATTATTACCATACGTGTAAAATAAATGCTTAAACAAAGGAGGTCGTAAAGATGGCAAGAGTTAAAAAGGCAATGAATGCTCGTAAAAAACATAAAAAAGTATTAAAACTTGCAAAAGGATATAGAGGAGCTAGAAGTAGATTATTTAAACCAGCTAATCAGTTCGTGATGAAAGCTTTAAGACATGCTTATGTAGGTAGAAAGCTTAAGAAAAGAGATTTCAGAAAGCTTTGGATACAAAGAATAAATGCAGGTACAAGAGCTCATGGATTATCTTATTCAAGATTTATAAATGGATTAAAATTAGCTGGAATTAACATAAATAGAAAAATGTTATCAGAAATGGCAATAAATGATCCGGAAGGATTTAAGCAATTAGTTGAAACTGCTAAGCAAAAAATAAATGCTTAATAAAAATTCCTTAGATTTTATCTAAGGAATTTTTTGTAATTCTTTAACTGTCTTTAGTATATTATTTGATTTCATTATATTTGACATAATAGCAGTTCCGTTTGCACCAGCTTCATATACACTTTTTATATTATATTTGGTTATGCCTCCAATAGCAATTACAGGTATATCTATATTTTTTTTTATTTCTTCTATAAATTTTAATCCTCTTGGTTTGAGGTCTTTTTTACAATCAGTAGAGAATATATGTCCTGCAAGTATATAATCAGCTCCAAGATTTTGAGCAGCAACTGCTTCTTTTACACTATGTACAGAAATTCCTGTTATTCCATTAAATTTAGGTAAACTATCATTTATCAAATTGAAACCTATATGAAATCCATGGCATTGTAAATCTTTAGCTACACATAAATTGTTATTTATTATAAGAGGAATATTTTTTTTATCTGTTATAGATTTTATTTTTTTAGCCATGGAGTAAAGCTCATCATATCCTAAATCTTTTTCTCTAAGTATTACAGCATCAATTCCAGCATTTACAGATTCTTCAACAACTCTAAATATGTTACCATCAGGTATTAATTTTCTATTGGTGATAAGGTATATCATGTTAATTATCCTCTCTTAATATATTAATATCCTTACCTTCTAGTATCTTATTCATATTTCTCATAGAACACATTTTTCCGCACATCGTACAGCTGTCACTATGCTCAGGCATAGATTCATCTCTATATCTTCTAGCTTTTTCTTCATCTATGCAAAAATCAAACATTTTTTCCCAATCTAGCTCTTGTCTAGCCTTACTCATTTTATAGTCCCAATCCCTAGCACCTTTAACACCTTTAGCTATATCTGCTGCATGTGCTGCGATTTTTGATGCTATTATACCTTCTTTCATATCATCTAAAGTAGGTAGTCTTAAATGTTCAGCAGGAGTTACATAGCATAGAAAATCAGCTCCACTACTTGCTGCTATAGCACCACCTATTGCACTTGTTATATGGTCATATCCAGGAGCTATATCTGTTACAATAGGACCTAGAACATAAAATGGAGCGCCATGGCAAAGTTTTTTCTCAAGAAGCATATTAGCTTGTATTTCATTGATAGGCATATGCCCAGGACCTTCAATCATAACTTGAACATTTCGTTCCCAAGCTCTTTTTGTAAGTTCACCTAAAATAATAAGTTCTTCAATTTGAGATGCATCAGTAGAGTCATTTATAGAACCAGGACGACATGCATCACCAAGACTTAAAGTAACATCGTATTCTTCACAAATGTCTAAGAGTTTATCATAATATTCATAAAATGGATTTTCTTTATTATTAAGCTCCATCCATGCAAACAATAAAGAACCACCTCTAGAAACTATATTAGTAAGGCGTTTATTTTTCTTAAAGGTTTCACAGGTTTTTCTAGTAAGGCCTGCATGAATAGTTACAAAATCAACTCCATCTTTTGCGTGTTTTTCAACAACATCTAAAAATTCTTCAGCTTTTATATCTTTAAGCTCTTTATCATAAAAACCAACAGCATCATACATTGGAACAGTACCTATCATAGCAGGTGATATTTCAACAACTTTTTTCCTAAATTCTTCTGTTTTACCAAATGAACTTAAATCCATTATAGCTTCAGCCTTAAGTTCAATTGCTTTTTTAACTTTTTCTATCTCAGGTTCTATATTTGGACAATCTTTTGATATTCCTAAATTTACATTTATTTTAGTTCTAAGACCTTTTCCTATACCTTCTGGATTTAATGATTTATGATTTTTATTAGCTGGAATAACAACTTTACCACTTCCAACTAAATCTCTAAGTAAATACACATCTATTTTTTCTTTCTTTGAAACTATTTCCATTTCCTTAGTTATAATTCCTTTTCTTGCAGCATCCATTTGAG
Source organism: Tepidibacter formicigenes DSM 15518 (assembly GCF_900142235.1). Lineage (GTDB taxonomy): Bacteria > Bacillota > Clostridia > Peptostreptococcales > Peptostreptococcaceae > Tepidibacter > Tepidibacter formicigenes. Next base: position 23,216 of record NZ_FRAE01000008.1, read on the forward strand.
TTGTATAATTCATACTAAATTCTCCTTTCTATATATAATCCCAATCTTTAAATATAGGTTGATATCCTTTTTTAAGAAGGGATTCTTTAATTTCTAAGACACTTCGTGTATCAGATATTTCAAATTGACTAGAGCTTTTATTAGATTGTGAATGCCCTCCAACTTCAGTGCAAACTCCTGCTGACATTTTAGTTATTCCAAGCGGAATAAGATTTTCTCTAAAATATTTATTTTCTCTAGTTGAAATATTTATTCCGGCGTAAGGCATAAATAATTTAAGAGCAAGCATTACTTGCACTAGATTTTTATCACTTACTTCATATATGTCAGTAAAGCTTCCTACATGAGGTCTAATTCTAGGAAGAGAAAAGTTAATTTCTACATCTAAATATTTATTTTGAAGATAATATCCATGAAGACCTGTAAAAAATCCTTCACTTCTAAAATCATAAAGACCAAGTAAAGCACCAATATTTACTGATCTCATTTTAGCTCTACATCCTCGCTCAGGTGCATCCAATCTAAATCTATAGTTTTTCTTAGGTCCAGATATATGAACTTTATCGTAAGCATTTTCATTATAGGCTTCTTGGTAGATAGTAAGAGAATCTACACCAGCATGTATAAGTTCTTTGTATTCTTCTTCTTTAAGTGGGTAAATTTCAATGCATATAGAATCAAAATAATTTCTTAGTATATGTACACAATCCTTAATATAAGAAATTGGAGTTTTAGTTTTTGACTCTCCAGTTAAAATTAATATATGTCTAAGACCAGTTGAAGAAATTTTTTTAGCTTCAATTTCAACTTCTTCAAGAGTTAATTTTTTTCTTGTAATTTTATTTTCGACATTAAAGCTACAGTAAGAGCATTTATTAGAGCAGTAATTTGCAATGTACATAGGAGTATATAAAATTATAGATTTACCAAAATGCTGTATAGACAACTTATTTGATTTTTGAGCCATTTCTTCTAAGTATTTTTCAGCTTTAGGAGATAGTAATGTTAAAAAATCAATCTCATTTAGTCTATTCTTACTAAGAACATTTAAAATATCATTATCAGTTACCTTTTCAAAAAAGTTACCAAAATCGAAATCTCTATATTTAATATATTCATAATAAAAACTCATTAAATATCCCCTCCATACAGAAATCCTGTAAGAGGAGAAGAAGCACTAGCAAATTTTTTAACAGCTCTCATTTTAGCAAGATATGCCTTTCTTCCAGCTACTACAGCATGATGAAAAGCCTCTCCCATTATAATTGGATTACTTGATGATGCAATAGCAGTATTTACAAGTACTGCATCTGCTCCCATTTCCATTGCTTTTGCGGCTTGAGAAGGTTTTCCAATGCCTGCATCTACAATTATAGGCATATTAATCTCATCTATTAAAATTTGAATCATTTCTTCAGTTCTAAGCCCTTTATTAGTTCCTATTGGAGCACCAAGAGGCATTACAGCAGCTGCTCCAGCATCAACCATTCTTTTTGCATCCATTAAATCAGGATTCATATAAGGAAGAACAACAAAACCTTCTTTTGCTAATATATCTGTAGCTTTAATTGTTTCATAATTATCTGGAAGAAGATATTTATTATCGGAAATCACTTCTATTTTTACCCAATTACCACAGCCAGAAGCTCTTGCAAGTCTAGCTATTCTAACAGCTTCCTCAGCATTTCTAGCTCCAGATGTATTGGGAAGTAGAGTACAATTTTTATCTATGTAATTCAATATATTTTCTTCAGGAGAGTGTAAGTTTACTCTTCTTAGAGCTAATGTAATAACTTGACTTTTAGAAGAATTTATAACTTTAGGTAGTATATCATTTGAAGAGTATTTTCCTGTTCCAATAAAAAGTCTGCTATTTAGTTCAGTTTCACCAATTTTTAATTTATCCATAGTAAACCTCCTTAATTTTCATCTTCACCTAGGATAATCCTTAGAACCATATTAGCTTGATGATGTGCAGCTACTCCAACTCTTGGAGCCATAAGTCCACATCCAGGTTTTGCCTGTGATGTATTATCACCAACGATATAAAAATTATCTTTAATTTTTTTAGTAGTTATTGAGTTAGAAGAAAAATATCCTGCAACTCCAGAAGCAGCTATTAGTTTCTTTTGAGGCATTCTAGAGAGAACAGTATTTGCTAAAACTGCTTTTGATTTTGGATTATCGAATGCTTCAACTATAATGTCAACATTCTTAAATATTTCTTCTATATTATTTTCATAAATAAAAATATCTTTAGTTTCTACATCAACAAAAGGATTACAATCTCTAATAATATTCTTTAGGGCATCAGTTTTTTTCATTCCAATATGTTTTATAAAATACTGCTGTCTATTTAAATTGCTTGGCTCTACTACATCAAAATCAATAAGAAGAAGTTTGCCAATACCTATTCTAGCTAGAGATATAGCAATATTAGAACCAAGACCACCAAGACCTGCTATAGCAACACTTGCTTTTTTTACTTTGTCATGAACACCAGGAGTATGCCTTGATACCAAAAGATGCTCTAGTTCTTTTTTAGTTGGTTGTTCTCCTTTTTTTATAAGTGTTAATGTATCGTTTTCACAAAGGGTAACATCCTCATTTATAATGAATCCATTGTAAATAATGATATCAGCATTTTTTTTTATTAGATTTCTTATTTCATAAGCCGTAGTATAAGGCTTAACTGAATATTTTTTCTGATTTACAAATATATTCAAAATTAACCTCCTCCTACAAAATTAATTATCTCAATTCTATCTTCTTTACTAAGCTTTCTGTGGGCATATTCACTTTTAGAAATTATATTAAGGTTTACTTCAACTACTATTGTTTCAGGATTTAAGTTAAGCTTTTTAATAAGTTCTTTAATAGTTATTCCTTCATTGAAATCCATTTTTTCACCATTAATAGTCATATCTATACCTCCTTTCTAGATAGACTCAAAAATAAAAAAGGCACAAATTCCAGAATAAGGATTTGTGCCTGTATATTTACATACAAAAAATATGCATATCTACACTTCCCTACGCTGGTATTATCCAGATCAGGTTAAAGGGTTAAAGACTTTATTGGGTCTTACTCTCAGCTGGCCTTTCCAGCACCCCTAGCGAAATTGTATTCACTTTTAGGTTTATAATAACACATGAATAAATTTTATTCAATCATATTATTTTAAAAATTACCTAATAAAACAAAAAAGTATATTTTTATTTATAATGGAAATAATATACAAAAATTGGGTTGTAGGAGGTATTTTATGAGAATTCCAAATCATATAGGTATAATACCTGATGGAAATAGAAGATGGGCTGTTCAGCAAGGGATGACCAAAGATATGGGATATAATGAAGGATTAAATCCCGGACTTGAATTGTTCAAAGTTTGTAAAGAAATTGGTGTAAAAGAGCTTACATATTATGGATTTACAGTTGATAATACTAAAAGACCAACTGTTCAAACTAAAGCATTTACTAAAGCTTGTATAGATGCTGTTAAGATGCTTTCAAGAGAAGATGCATCATTATTAGTAGTAGGAAATACTGCTTCACCTATGTTTCCTAAAGAATTACTTCCATATACTAAAAGAAAAGATTTTGGAAAAGGTGGAATGAGAGTTAATTTTCTAGTTAATTATGGATGGAATTGGGACCTTGGTAATCTAAATCAAAATACTTCTATTAATAGAAGTAATATTATTAAACATTTAAATTCTTGGGATGTATCTAGAGTTGATTTAATAATCAGATGGGGAGGAAGAAGAAGATTGAGTGGATTTTTACCAGTTCAATCTATTTACTCTGATTTTTATGTTATAGATGATTACTGGCCAGATTTTAAAGCGAAGCATGTATATGATGCTATTAATTGGTATGATAAACAGGATATAACACTTGGAGGTTAAGGGTATAACAAAGGTTATACCCTTATTTTTTTTGAAAAATAGTAATTGTTTAATATTGACAAATGTATAAGTTATAATTAAACTAAGTGTATTAATTAAATTAATACACTTTAGGAGGTAAATATTTTGATCGATATAGATAGTAGAAGTAGTAAACCTATTTATGAACAAATAGTAGACCAAATTAAAGAAAATATTATGAAAGGTATATTAATGCATGGAGATAAGCTTCCTTCTGTAAGAGAACTTTCTTCTATGATTACAGTAAATCCAAATACTATATCTCGGGCATATCAAGAGCTTGAAAGACAAAGATTTCTTATAAGCATAAAGGGGAGAGGAACTTATGTTTCTGATGATTATAAACCTAAAATAGATAATGAAAAATTAGAATCATTAAAAAAACAAGTTAAAAATATGATAATAGAATTTCATTATATGGGTATGAAAAAAGGTGATATTCTTGATTTAATACAAGACCTTTATAATGAGCTTAAAAAGGAGTGAAAAAATGATATATATTAACAACGTATATAAAAGTATAGGGAATAAGAGTGTTTTAAAAAGTATTAATTTAAAAGTACAAAAAGGAAGTATATTTGGACTAATAGGAGAAAATGGTGCAGGAAAAACAACTTTAATTAAATGTTTGACTGGGATTTATAAAGCTGATAAAGGTGAAATAAAAATAGATAATGAGGAAGTTTTTGAAAATAATAAAATAAAAGATAGAATGGGATATGTTGCAGATCAAAATAATTATTTTTCTTTTTTTAAAGTAAAAGAAATTATAAATTTTTATAAAGATACATATTCGAATTTTTCTATTGACAGATTTAGAAAACTTAATAATATATTTAAAATATTTGAAAATAAAAGAATAAAAGATTTATCAAAAGGTATGAAGATGCAGCTTTCTCTAATGTTGAATTTAAGTATAAATGCAAAAGTTTTAATATTAGATGAACCTACATCTGGACTTGATGTGATTGTTAAAAAGAAATTTACTAATATTCTACTTGAGGAAGTAGAAAAAAATAACACAACTATATTTATATCTTCTCATAATTTAGGTGATTTAGAAAGAATTTGTGATAATATAGCAATTATAAATAGAGGAGAGATAAAGTATGTAAATTCAATTGAAAATATGAAGAAAAATATTAAGAAGCTACAAGTATTATTTAATGGTAAAGTACCAGAAGAAATTCATTCATGGAAAGAAATAATGTATATTAAGAATATAGGAAGAATTAATTATATTATTACAAAAAACTATTCTAAAAAACTAGAGGATAATTTGATAAATATGGGAGCTCAATTTGTTGAAGAAATAGATTTAGGTTTAGAAGAAATGTTTATATATTCTGTAGGGGAGGAATTAGATAGTGAAAAATGTATGTCCTAAAGCACTATTTTTTAAAGAGTGGAGAAGCGCTAAATGGATGACTATGTTTATGACTTTTATGTTATTTATGTTTCAAATTATGTATGTATTTAATGAATTAAGTAATTTAAAATGGCTGGCTAAGAGAAAGGGCATAAATTCAATAGAATATAAAAGAGAACTTATTGGTTGGTTTAATGAAGCTTTAATGGAAAATAATATTCAATTAGTTGTTGTATTTACAATTATTGTACTTGTTATTATATTATTTCAAAGTGAAAGAAAAAATGAAACATACTCACTAATTGCATCAATGCCATTTAAAAGAGAAGAAATAATAAAGACTAAGTGGGTAGTAGGAAGTTTAAGTGTTTTCATTTCATTTTTTATAACTTTTATTATGTTATCTGTATTTTATTTTTTAAATACAGAATTTATAAAAAATTCTTACAATATAGTTTTAAAGTGGACTTTAATTAATATATTAACCTATATAGCTATATTTACTATTCTTTTGTTTGGACAAACTTTTATAGGGCAAAATATTGTAGGAGGCATAGTTTCGAGTATTTCTCTTATAGTTCCTTTTGGAGCAATTAGTATGATAGAAGAAATTGTTGCAATTAATATGAATTTAAATGGGAATCATAAATTTATAATAGGTATAGATAAGTTTGCTAAATATCTTAACATATATGGTATAAATTCGGCAGAATATGTTTTAGTTGATAAAGGAGCTAGTTATTATGTATACAACAATTATTTTATTAAGTTAGGAGTATTAGTTATTTTAATAACAATATTTTATAATTTAGCAGTTTATACATATAAGAAAAATAAATTTGAAAATAATGGTAACATAATAATGTTTTCCTTTTTTGAACCAGTGTTTAAATGGGGAATTACAATATGCTCGGGTCTTTTTCTTGCATTTATAACTATGAATATAATATATGGGTTTGAACAAAATAAGATTATTATAGATATATTTTTAGTTATAGGATGTGTAATTGGATATTTTATATCAGATAAAATGGTTTTAATATTCTCTAAATAAGTATTTTTAATCAATTTTATTGTAATTTTTTCTGGGATTGGGATATTTTGATGAAAAATAGTAAATAATAAACTGTAAAAACAAAATTTTACATAGTGTATACATTTACAATGTATTTATATACAAAGTTTTGCTATAATATATTATATGTTAAAGTTTATACAATAAACTCATAATTAATCAAAAAATAAACTTATCGGGGGTGTTGATAAATGGGTTTTGAATTACCAAAGTATATAGAGCCTAATTTTGAGCAGGAGTTTTTAAAATCAGCTCCAAATGTAAAAACAGAAGAAGTTGTAAAAGAAGGAGTTGCTCCTGAGAATTATCACGGGACTACAATATTTCCTGAATATTTCAAAATAGATGGAAAATGGGTTTTAGCTAAAGAAAGCAGAATGGATAGTGTTGTTGTTGTAAAAGATAATAATGAGGTAGAAGTTAAGGAATTTAGAAACTTAAAAGTAGGAGAAAAGGTTGTAGTTGGCAGAACAGAAGATGCAAGTGAAGGGATTTATGTTTATAATGGCGGATTTGTAGGAGAAGAAGAGATAGATGAAACTTTTGCATTTAGAAGTGGAAGATCAAGAGAAACTGCATATTCTAAAGATTATGATGATTTATATGAAGTATTAAGACGTGAAAAAGAACATGGATATATAGTTTGGGTTTTAGGTCCTGCAGCTGTATTTGATAAAGATGCAAGAGAAGCCATGGCGGCACTTATAGATAATGGATATGTTCATGCATTTTTAGGTGGAAATGCAGTAGCAACACATGATTTAGAAGCAGCAACAATAGGAACTGCCCTTGGACAAGATATATATACTCAAAAATCAATGAAGGATGGACACTATAATCACTTAGATTTATTAAATAAAGCAAGAAGAGCAGGATCAATAGAAAGGCTTATAGAAGAAGAAAATATAACAGATGGAATAATTCATGCTTGCGTTAAAAATGATGTACCTATAGTATTAGGTGGATCTATAAGAGATGATGGACCACTACCAATAGTAATATCCGATGTATATAAAGCTCAAAATGAAATGAGAAAACATACAAGAAAAGCTACAACGGTCATATGTCTTGCAACACAACTTCATTCAATAGCAACAGGTAATATGACTCCTTCTTATACAGTTGTTAATGGAGAAGTAAGACCTGTATTTATTTATAGTGTTGATGTTTCTGAATTTGCAGTAAATAAATTAAGAGATAGAGGGACTTTAGAAGTTAAAACAATAGTTACAAATGTACAAGATTTTTTAGTTAATTTAAAAAATAATTTAACAAAATAATAAAAAAGTCTTTATTCTAAAGATTTTACAATGTAGACTTTTTTAAAATTTCATGGCGCCAACGAATTCTAACGAATTCCGTTGCTTAAAACTCATAACGGAATTTATATTTATCCACAATTTAAATAGGAATATAATTTCCTATTCGTTATAAAAAATTTATATTTAATAATATAAAACTCATGGTTAGTATTTTTCATAACCATGAGTTTTGTTCTGATTAATTATAATAAAAATTTATATGTTTATATTTAAAATTTTACCATTTAGTGTTTTAGTATTTTACTTTGTGTTATATAATCTTATTTATGAGTTAATGTAATAATATAACAGGAAAGTAGGGAAGATATTTGTATTAAATAAAGAGGTGATAAAATGTTAGGAAAATATATTCAAAAAAAGAATAGGTTGTCTCCTGCTCAGTTTATAGTATTAGGATTTGCAGGTATAATATTGTTAGGAGCATTACTTCTTAACCTACCTATAGCATCTCAAGATGGAAAAAGTGTAGGTTTTATAAATGCTTTATTTACATCAACTTCTGCAGTTTGTGTTACAGGACTTGTAGCAGTAGACACAGGTACTTATTGGACTACATTTGGAAAAGTTATAATAATAACATTAATACAAGTTGGAGGGCTTGGATTTATGTCCATAGCTACTTTATTTGCAATGCTTATAGGTAAAAAAATATATTTACATCAGAGACTTTTAATACAGGAAGCATTAAATCAATATGATTTATCTGGACTTGTAAGACTTACAAGACATATACTTATAGGAACATTTATAATAGAGGGAATAGGTGCTATTATTTTATCAATGGTATTTATACCAGAAATGGGATTTTTAAAAGGACTAGGATACGGTGCTTTTCATTCAATATCAGCATTTTGTAATGCTGGATTTGATTTGATGGGTAACTTTAGTTCTTTGACTTCATATACTGAAAATATTGTAGTAAATATTGTGATAATGACCCTAATAATTCTAGGAGGATTAGGATTTTCGGTTATGTTTGATATTATAAAAAAGAAAAATTTTTCAAAACTTAGTTTACATTCAAAAATAGTTATAGTTATGAGCTCTTTTTTAATATTAAGTGGATTTGTATTATTTTTTGCAATGGAATATAGTAACCCAAAAACTCTGGGGAATCTTTCTTTTAAGGGGAAAATACTTGGAGCATTATTCCAATCAGTAACTACAAGAACAGCAGGCTTTAATACTATAGATTTAGCAGCTATGAAGGATAGTTCTAAGTTTTTAACTATAATATTTATGTTTATTGGTGGTTCTCCAGCGTCAACAGCAGGAGGTATAAAAACATCTACGATAGGAGTTTTAATACTTGCAGTTATAACTTTTATAAGAGGAAAAGAAGACGTAGAAGCATTTGGAAGAAGAATTTCTTATTCTGTTGTAAACAAATCTTTAGGAGTAATAGCTATAGGATTAAGTGTTGTAATATTTATGACTATAACCTTAAGTTTGACTGAAATAAAATTTAATTTTCTTGATACATTATTTGAATCAGTATCAGCCTTTGGAACAGTAGGATTAAGTCTAGCTGGTAGTCCTAATTTATCATTAATAGGTAAAATTTTAATAGCACTATCTATGTTTGCAGGAAGAGTAGGGGCTCTTACAATATTGTTTGCTCTTTCAAATAGAAAGCAAAAGAATTTAATTAAATATCCAGAAGATAAGGTAATTGTAGGGTAGAAAGGAGATTTATTATGAAGCAATATGTAGTAATAGGATGCGGGAGATTTGGTTCTTCTGTAGCTACAACTTTATACTTATTAGGTCATGAAGTAATGGCAATAGATACAAATTATGATATAGTGCAAGATATTTCAGATAAGGTAACTCATGCAGTTCAAGCTGATGCAACTGATGAGAATGCATTAAGATCACTTGGAATTAGAAATTTTGATACAGCTGTTATAAGTATAGGTTCAGACGTTCAATCTTCAATAATGGCAACTTTAATTGCAAAAGAATTAGGAGTAAAATATGTTCTTTGTAAGGCACAAAATGAGCTTCAAGCAAAAGTATTATATAAAATAGGAGCTGATAGAGTAGTATTTCCAGAAAGAGATATGGGAGTAAGGGTTGCTCATAATTTAGTATCTCAAAATGTACTTGACCATATAGAGCTTGATCCTAATTACTCTATTGTTGAAATAGTAACTCCTAGTAATTGGGTAGGAAAGGATTTAATAGAATTAGACTTAAGAGCTAAATATGGAATAAATGTCATGGCTATAAAACGAGGAACAAACATAAATATATCTCCATCAGCAAATGAAAAACTAAAAATGGGAGATATATTGGTGGTAATAGGTGAAAATACTAAGATAAATCAAATAAGTAAAGAGGATAGATAAGTATGATTATGGAAATAACAAGTAAGGAAAATGAAAAAATAAAATACACTAAATCTTTACTAAAAAATAAAAAAAGATTACAAGAGAAAAAATACATAGTAGAAGGATACAGAATTTTAGATCAAGCTATTCAGTGTAAAGCTGATATTGATTATGTAATTTTTAAAGATGAGTTTTTAAATAAAGAAGAACATAAAAAATTCGTAGATTTCTTAAAAAATAACAATTTTAGAATATATAAAACAACGAATAAACTTTTTAAAGAAATAACAGATACAGAAAAGCCACAAGGAATATTAGCTGTTATTAGATATAAAGAATATAATTTAGATGAAATTTTAAATAATAATTCTAATTTTTTAATAATACTTGATAGAATACAAGACCCTGGAAATATGGGAACTATAGTTAGAACAGCTGACGCAGCTGGAGCTAACGGAGTAATTCTTCTAAAAGGTTGTGTAGATATATATAATCCTAAAGTTATAAGATCTACCATGGGGTCTATATTTAATATGTCTATTATACAAGAAAATGAAGAAATTATAGATTATTTAAAAGAAAAAGGATTTAATATTGTATCTAGTTATTTAAATACAGATAATTACTATAATAATGTAGATTATGGTGATAAAGTTGCTTTAGTTATAGGTAATGAAGGAAATGGTATAAAGGATGAAATTATAGAGAAGTCTGATATATTAGTTAAAATACCTATTTATGGTAAGGCTGAGTCTTTGAATGCTGCCATGGCGTCTGGAATACTAATGTATGAGATAAAGAATAATTTGTCTTGTAAATAAAGAAATAATATGTTATAATGCAAGGTAAAGTTTAATAAAGAAAAAGCTGTGAAAGAGAGAGTATTTTGAAATTTCTTAGCTCAGAGAGGAATATATAGCTGGAATTATTCCCTAAGATTTCAAAGGAAGTTCACTCTTGAGCTTTAAAACTGAAGTGATAGTAGGTTTTAACGTTAGGCGCGTTAAGTCTTTCAAGAGGTCTATAGTTTAGACTATTAGGGTGGTACCGCGGAAGATAAGCCTTTCGTCCCTTATTGGGATGAAAGGCTTTTTTTTAACTCTATAGGATATTATAAATTTTTTGACTTGTGGATAACATTACTAAAAGTACTACAATATCAACTGTTTTGAGCAACGGAATCGATAGATTCGTTGGCGACATGAGCCATGCGATAGCATGAAGCGAATTTTTTAATTATAAAAAATGAAAGAAAGGGTGAAAAAGATGAAAGAACAATTACTTAATATAAAAGAAAATGCCCTAAAAGAAATAAATAAGTATGAAAAAATGGATGAGATAGAAAAATTAAGAGTGAAATATTTAGGAAAAAAGGGCGAAATAACAAACATATTAAAAGGAATGGGAAAATTATCTGCCGAGGAAAGACCTGTTATAGGTAAAGTAGCAAATGAAGTTAGAGGCGAAATAGAAAAAGCAATATCTGATAAAAAAGAAGAAATAAAAATAATAGAAAAAAATGAAAAATTAAAAGCAGAAGTACTAGATGTTACAATGCCTGGGAAAAAGATTAAAATAGGTAAAAAACATCCTATAACTCAAATGATGGATGAAGTTAAATACATATTTACAGGAATGGGATTCAAGGTAGCAGAAGGACCTGAAATAGAAACTGTTTTCAATAACTTTGATGCACTTAATGCTCCTAAAAACCACCCATCAAGAGATATGAGCGATACTTTCTATATAGATGAAAATTTACTTCTTAGAACTCAAACGTCTCCAGTTCAAATTAGAACTATGAAATCAGCAAAACCTCCAATTAAAATTATAGCTCCAGGTAGATGTTTTAGATTTGATGAACCTGATGCAACTCATTCTCCTATGTTTCATCAAATAGAGGGATTAGTAGTAGATAAAAATGTTACAATGGCAGAGCTTAAAGGAACATTAGATGCTTTTGTTAAGCAGTTATTTGGAGAAAATACTAAAACTAAATTTAGACCCCATAACTTCCCATTTACAGAGCCAAGTGCAGAGGTTGATGTAACTTGCTTTAAATGTAAAGGTAAAGGATGTTCTGTATGTAAAGGTGAAGGTTGGATAGAAATACTAGGAGCTGGAATGGTTCATCCAAATGTTCTTAAAAATTGTGGAATAGACCCAGAAGAGTATAGTGGATTTGCCTTTGGTATGGGAGTAGATAGAATAGCAATGCTTAAATATGAAATAGATGATATAAGATTATTATTTGAAAATGATATGAGATTTTTAAATCAATTCTAAGGGAGGGATAAAATAATATGTTAGTACCTTTAAAATGGCTTAGAGATTATGTTGATATAGATATTAATGCACAGGAATTTGCTGATAAAATGACAATGACAGGTTCTAAAGTTGAAAAAGTAGAAAACTTTGGAGAAGATATAGAAAAAGTAGTAGTAGGTAAAATTTTAGAGATAAATAAGCATCCAAATGCTGATAAATTAATAGTAACAAAGGTTGATATTGGAAGTGAAGTTGTTCAAATAGTAACTGGTGCTAAAAATGTAAAAGAAGGTGATTTAATACCATTAGCATTAGTTGGAGCAAAACTTCCAGGAGGAATTAAGATTAAAAAAGGAAAGCTAAGAGGAGAGCTTTCGCAAGGAATGATGTGCTCTAGTGAAGAACTTGGAATACCTTTTAGTATGATAGAAGAAAGTAAAAGAGATGGAATCTATGTTTTAGATGAAGAGTATGAGTTAGGAAAAGATGTTAAAGAGTTACTTGGTATTAATGATTCTTTAATTGAATTTGAAATAACTTCAAATAGACCAGATTGTTTATCTATCATTGGAATTGCTAGAGAAGCAGCCGTAACTTTAAATAAAGAATTAAAATATCCTAAGATAAATGTTAAAGAATCTGATGAAGAAATTAAATTTAATATAGAAATAGAAGATGATGCTTTATGTCCTAGATATTCTGCTAGAATAATAAAGGATGTAAAAATAGGATCATCTCCTTATTGGATGCAAAGAAGACTTATAGAAGCAGGAGTTAGACCAATAAATAATATAGTAGATATTACAAATTATGTAATGTTAGAACTTGGGCAACCTCTTCATGCATTTGATTTAAAAGAACTTGAAACTGATACTATAGTTGTGAGAAAAGCAAAAGAAGGAGAAAAATTTACAACACTAGATGATGTTGAAAGAACTTTAGATGAAAATATGCTTCTTATAACAGATGGTAAAAAGCCAGTTGCAATAGCTGGAGTTATGGGAGGAGCAAATTCTGAGGTAAGTAGTAATACTAAAGAAATACTTCTTGAAAGTGCTAATTTTAATGCTGATAGTATAAGAAAAACTTCTAAAAAATTAGGGCTAAGAACTGAAGCATCATCAAGATTTGAAAAAGGAATAGATGTAAATTTAGTTGAAGTAGCACTTAATAGAGCTGCACAATTAATAGAAGAAATAGGAGCAGGAAGAGTACTAAAAGGATTTGTAGATAATTATAAAAATCCAGTTGAGAATAAAAAAATAGTTGTAAGACCTCAAAGAATAAATAAATTATTAGGTGAGAATATACCACTTAATCAATTTATAGAAATACTTGAGAGTCTTGAATTTAAATGTTCTTTAGTAGATGATAAACTAGAGATTATAGTTCCAAGCTTTAGACTTGATATAGATATGGAAGCGGATATTTTAGAAGAAATAGCTAGAATATATGGATATGATAATATACCATCTAAAATGATATATGGAACTACTACTATGGGGCTTAAGACTATAGGTCAAATATTTGAAGAAAATATTAAAAATAGTTTAGTTGCTATGGGGCTTAATGAAATACTTACTTATTCTTTTGTAAGTTCAAGGGGAGTAGATAAAATTAATATGCCAGAGCATTCTATAAAGAGAAACTTCATAAAGATAATGAATCCTCTTGGAGAAGAAACAAGTGTTATGAGAACTACACTACTTCCTAATATGCTAGATGTAGCATCTAGAAATTACTCTCGTAAAGTGGAAGAATTTGCAGGATTTGAAATAGGAAATACATTCATGCCTATGGATAATATAATGCCAGTAGAAAAAAAATCTATAGCTTTAGGGTTATATAGAGATAAAATGGACTTTTTCTTTATAAAAGGAATAATAGAAGAATTATTTGAAAGCATAGGATTTAAAAATTATGAAATAATTCCAGAAAAAAATCACCCTACATTCCATCCTGGAAGATGTGCTAATATAGTTTATAATGATAATATAGTAGGTGTATTTGGAGAATTACATCCTGATGTTTTAGAAAACTATGATATAAATACAAGAATGTATGCTGGTGAATTAGATTTTGAACTTCTTCTTACTTTTGCAAGAGATAATAAAACTTATAAGCCGCTACCTAAGTATCCAGCAATAACTAGAGATATAGCACTTTTAGTAAAAGACGAAGTATTTGTAAAGGAAATTGAGGATGTAATTAAAGAAAACTCTAAAGGATTGGTAGAAAGTTTTAAATTATTTGATGTTTATAAAGGAGCACAAATAGAAGAAGGATATAAATCTGTTGCATACTCTATAGTATATAGAAGCAAAGACAAAACACTTACTGATGAAGAAGTAAATAAAGTTCATGATAATATAGTTAAAGAACTTAGTGAAAAAATTAATGCTAATTTAAGATTGTAAAAGTTTCAAAAAAATTTTACAATATAATTAAGAATAGTCTAAGGGGCTGAGTTAGGGTGAATAAAGTTACCGTAAAGATAAATGGCCATGAATATAACATGGTTGGAAAAGAATCAAAAGATTATTTACTCAAAGTTGCAAATTATGTAGATGAAAAAATGGAAGAAATATCAAAGGCTAATCCTAAGCTTAGTACAGCCATGGCAGCAGTACTTACTTCGCTTAATATAGCAGACGAACTTTTTAAATGTTCTTACGAACTAGACGAAGTAACCTCTAAATATAAACAACCTCTTCAAGACTTAGAAGATGCAACTACAGTATTAGAAGAACTTAAAAATTCTATACAAACAAAAGATGAGAGAATACAAGAACTAGAAAAACAATTGGAAAAACATATGGAAGACATTAATAAGTTAAAAGAAGAAAATGAAAAGTTACAAAAAGAACTTAAAGAAAAAGAAGAAAAATTATCTGAAGCAGAAGAAATAGCAAATGATTTTCAAAACAGGCTTTACGATATGCAAATTAAAATTGTTGAGCTGGAAAAAAAAGAATAAATTTAAATACCTCCAGGGAAAAATAACCTGGAGGTTTTATTCTGTATAATTTAGGGAGTTGATATTTTGAAGAATATAGAAATACTTGCACCTGTTGGAAGTTTTGATGCATTAAGAGCTGCTGTTTTAAATGGAGCAGATGCGGTTTATTTAGGTGGGAGGAATTTTAGTGCAAGAGCATTAGCTAATAATTTTGACACAGAAGAGTTAAAAGAAGCTGTTAAATATGCTCATATAAGAGATGTTAAGGTATATGTGACTGTAAATACACTTATAAAAGAAAATGAAATTAATAACTTTTTAAAATATATAAACTTTTTATACAATATAGATATAGATGCATTAATACTTCAAGATGTAGGAATGGCAAGTTTTGTTAAAAAGCATTTTCCTGATTTTGAAATTCATGCAAGTACACAGATGGTAGCTCATTCCCTAGAGGATGTGAAATATTTAGAAAATTTAGGATTTAAAAGAGTAGTACTAGCTAGAGAGCTTACAGTAGAAGAAATAGAGTATATATCTAAAAATAGCAATGTTGATATAGAAGTGTTTGTTCATGGAGCCTTATGTGTATGCTATTCAGGACAGTGTCTTATGAGTAGTATGATTGGAGGAAGATCTGGAAATAGAGGTAGATGTGCTCAACCTTGTAGAAAAGTATATGAATTAATAGATATAGAGAAAAACTCTAAAATAGATTTAAATGATAAATACTTATTAAGTCCTAGGGATTTGAATACAATAGAGGAGCTTGATAAGATAATAAAATCAGGAGTACTATCTTTAAAAATAGAAGGAAGAATGAAAAGAGCTGAATATGTAGCTACAGTAGTAAGCGCATATAGAGAAGTGGTAGATTATTATCTAAAAAATAAAAAATTGAATGTAAAAAAAGAAACTTTAGATGATTTATACAGTATATTTAATAGGAAATTTACTAAAGGATACATACTGGGGGAAATTGGAACGGGTATAATGAATCCCCAAAAACCAAATAATACAGGGCTGTATATAGGAAAGATAATTGATATTGATAAAAGAAAAAATAAGATTACCTTAAAGCTTGAAAATAAACTTAAAAAAGGCGATGGCCTAAGCATTGGTGGAGGAAATGTAGGAAGAATAATAAAACGTAATAATATAATAGAAGAAGCTTATGCTGGAGACATCATTCAGCTTGATTTTAAAGGAGAAGTAAGAGTAGGACAAGAAGTTTATAAAACTCTAGATAGCGAACTTTTAGATAGAGCTAGAAAAACTTATGAAAACAATATAGAAAATAAAAAAATACCTATAAGAGGAAAAATAATATTAAAGGTAGATGAATATCCAGTTCTTCTTGTAAAAGATGATAGGGATAATAAAGTAAAAGTTATAGCTGATAAAAAGGTAGAAAAAGCAATAAAAGTTCCAATAAGCGATGAAAAAATTAAAAATCAAGTAGGTAAACTTGGAAATACCCCATATATTTTAGAAAATATAATTATAGAAAAAGATGAAAATATAAGTATACCTATAAGTATATTAAATGAGATGAGAAGAGAAGCAGTAAGAAAGCTAGATAATAAAAGAAAAAATTTAAATAAAAGAAAAGCAATTAAATTAGATATAGAAGATAAAGAAAGAATTTATAGAGAAAATAAAGATATAAAAATAAGTGTAAAAATTAGAAAGATATATCAGCTTAAGAAAATTTTAGATTTAGATATAGATATTATTTACTATGAAGATATAAATACACTAAAAGAAGCCATGGAGTTATGCGATAAATATAATAAAAAATTAGTTTATTCTCCTACTAGAATACTTAGAAATAATCAATACAATATAATAGATAAAGCATTAGATATAGGAGTAAATGATTTTCAAGTTTCAAATTTAGGAATGTTAAATAAACTTAAAGAAAATAACATTTATGGAGATTACTTTTTAAATACATTTAACTCTAGAACTATTAAAAAATTTAAAAATCAAGGACTAAATATAGTTTGTTTATCACCGGAACTTAATTTAAATGAAATAAAAGAAACTTTAAAATATACTGATGTAGAAGCTGAGGCATTAGTATATGGAAGAATTCCTTTAATGATTAGTGAATACTGCCCAATGGGAGTTTTAATTCGTGATTGCAGTAAAGATAAGAGATGTGGACTTTGTAACCAGTCAAAATATGGATTAAAAGATGAAAAAGGAGAACTATTCCCTATAGCTCAAGATATGTTCTGTAGATCTATTATATATAACTCTAAAGTTTTATGTATGATGGATTATTTAGAGGAGATTTACAGTGTTGGAGTTAGTATTTTTAGAATGGACTTTACTTTTGAGAAAGAAGAAATTATACAAGAAATTATTAAAGCATATATAAATATAATTAAAAATGATTTTAAATTTAATGAAGAAATTAAAATATATGAAAAGTTAAAAAAAGAAGGAATTACTAAAGGACATTATTTAAGAGGTGTCGAATAAAGTATAAAGTAAGGTTTAAAAGGAGGAACTTATGATGATATCAAGAGAAAAGGCAATAGAGATATTAAATAAAAATTTAAAAACAGAGCATCTAGTTAAGCATTCATATGCAGTAGAAGCTGTTATGAGAGAGCTTGCTAAAAAGTTAGAGCCTGAAAAAGAAAATGAATGGGCTATTGCAGGTCTACTTCATGATTTAGATGCTGACTTAATAGACTATAAAAATGGAGAAAATAATTTACATGGTCCTAAAACAGTAGAAATTTTAAAGGAAGAAAATTTCGGAAATGAAGAAATCTATCAAGCTATATGTGCTCATAATAAAGATACAGGTTTTAAGATAGAAAGTAAAATGGATCAAGCAATTTATGCAGCAGACCCTATTACTGGATTTATTACTGCAATTACACTAGTTTATCCAGATAAAAAAATAAATAGCGTAAAAGTAAAATCTATAACTAAGAGAATGAAAGAAACAAGATTTGCAGCTGGTGCAGATAGAGATGCTATGAGATCTATAGAAAAACTAGGAATACCATTTGCAGAATTTGCAGAGCTTTCACTAAATGCAATGAAAGAAATATCAGATGAATTAGGACTATAAAGGCTACTTTTAGTAGTCTTTATTTTTTAGTGAAGGGGAGATATATATGAAAAATTCAACTATATGCTATATAGAAAAAGATGGAAAAACATTAATGCTTCATAGAAATAAAAAACAAAATGATATACATGAAGGAAAGTGGGTAGGACTTGGAGGTAAAATGGAGCAGGGAGAAACTCCAGAAGAATGTATAATTCGTGAAGTAAAAGAAGAAAGTGGGCTTAATATAAAAAGTCCTAAATTGAAAGGAATTTTAACATTTCCTAAATTTAAAGATAATGAAGACTGGTATGTTTTTGTATTTACAGCTAGTGAATTTACTGGCAATATAATAGATTGTGATGAAGGAGAGCTTAAGTGGATAGATAATGATGAAATTTTAAATCTTAATTTATGGGAAGGGGACAAATTATTTTTAAAATGGATGAATGAAGATAAATTTTTTTCTGGAAAACTAGTATATGAAAATGGAGAATTATTAGAGAATAAAGTAGTGTTTTATGATTAAAAAATTAATAATAAAGCCTATATCTGAAAGTTTTAAGATATAGGCCTTAAGTTATGTAATTATTTAATTGCTTTTAAAATATCAAGTAAATATTCCCAAGTTCTTTGAGTAGAAGATATACTTAAGTGTTCATTAGGAGTATGAACATCAAACATATCTGGTCCTAGAGAAATTGCATCTACATTTGGTATTTTTTCAAGTAAAAGTCCACATTCAAGACCTGCATGTATAGCAATTACTTTTGCTTCTTTTTGGTATTTTTCTTTATAAACATTTTGACATATTTCTCTAAGCTTAGAATCTTTTCTATATTCCCATTCTGGATAATCTGAATCTGCTATAAGTTTACATCCTAAAACATTTGCAATAGTGTTCATTTCATTTAATATATTATATTTTAAACTTTTAACAGAGCTTCTAACAGCACTTTCAAATGTAATTTCATTATCATGAGTTGTAACAACTCCTAGATTTGTTGAACTTTCTACAAGTCCTTCAATATCCATACTCATACTTTGAATTCCGTTTGGGATCAAAACAAGAGAAGCTATAGCTTTATCCATAGTTTCTTTAGAGAATACTTTTGTATATGTATTTTCGCTTTTTTCAACTGTAACAAGAACATCTGGGTCTGAAGTTTTTAGTTCATTTTTAAATATATTATTAAATTCTTCTATTTTTTCTTTTAATTTAGAGAAATTTTGTGAATCTGTTAAAATTAAAGTTTCGCATTCACGAGGAATGGCATTCATCTTAGCTCCACCATTTATATTAGCTATAAAGTATTCAAATGAGTTAGATAATTCACTAAGAACTCTTCCCATTAACTTATTAGAATTACCTCTTTGTTTTATAATATCCATTCCAGAGTGTCCACCTTTAAGGCCTTTTATAGTAATTAAATATGAAGATAAATCTTTTTTAGCTTCTTCCCAATCAATATTAAGGATTTGTCTTGTTCTTACTCCACCAGCACAGCTTACTAATAAATATCCTTCTTCTTCAGAATCAAGATTTATAAGGTATTTTCCACTAAGATTAGAACCATCTAGAGCCATGGCACCACCCATACCAGTTTCTTCTTCTGTAGTTATTAATACTTCAATTGGAGGATGAGGAATGTCATTTGACTCAAGAATTGCAAGAGCATAAGCTACAGCTATTCCATTATCTGCTCCAAGAGTAGTATCAGTTGCATATATAAAATCATCTTCAATTCTTAATTTGATTGAATCTTTTTTAAAATCATGAATAGTTTCTTTATTTTTTTCACATACCATATCCATATGCCCCTGAAGTATTACAGTAGGAGCATTTTCATAACCTTTAGTACCAGGTTTTTTTATAATAACATTTAAAGCTTCATCTTGAATAACATCTAGATTGTGATTTTTAGCAAAGCTAACTAAATAATCGCTAATAGCTTTTTCATTACCAGAGCCTCTAGGAATTTGAGACATTTCTTCAAAATATTTAAATACTGCTTGGGGCTTTAAATTTGCTAAAATATTACTCATTAAGACCACTCCTTACCTTTTTAAAGTATTACATCCATAAAATGTATTTTATATATAAATTACTTTTATTATATACCATATAATTAAATTAATTCAATATGTCTTACATATAACTTGTTTTATTGATAAAATATAAAATAGAATTTATACTATAAGGAGGTTTTATTAAGGCTTTAGATATCGTAGACTTTTTTAAAATTTCATGGCGCCAACGAATTCTAATGAATTCCGTTGCTTAAAACTCATAACGGAATTTATATTTATCCACAATTTAAATAGGAATATAATTTCCTATTCGTTATAAAAATAGTTAATACAGTATTTTTAATATAATTATGAAGAAAAATATAATAGGATAAAGTACATATTATGAAGTTTTTAAGGAGGTAGTAATGAAAGAAAAATCGTTAAGAGTATTAGAATACTTTAAAATAATAGAAATGTTAAAAGAAAAAGTATCATCATCACTAGGAGCTAGATATGTAGAAAAGTTAACTCCTTCTACAGATTATGAAGAAGTTGTTCAAATGCAAAAAGAAACTAGTGAAGCACAATCTATAATTATAAAGAGAGGTTCAATTCCTCTAGGCGGAATACACGATATAGAATTTTTAGCTAAAAAAACTAAAATAGGATCACCACTTGATGCTGGACAACTTTTAATGGTTGCTGATACCTTAAGAGGAGGAAGGCTATTAAAAAATAGTATAAATAATTCTGAGGAAGAATCATATCCTATAATTCAGTCTTTAGCATCATCATTATTTACATTTAAAGATATAGAAGATAATATATATAATGCTATAGTTAGTGAAGTTGAAATTTCAGATAATGCAAGTCCAGAGCTTAGAAGTATAAGAAGAAGAATAGTTCAAAAAAACCAGTCTATAAGATCGAAGCTTAATTCTATTATATCTTCTACAACTTATCAAAAGTTTTTACAAGATGCAATAATAACAATGAGAGGAGATCGATTCGTAGTACCTGTAAAGCAGGAGTACAAATCAAATGTTCCTGGGATTGTTCATGATCAATCATCATCTGGAGCAACTCTTTTTATAGAGCCAATGGCAATAGTTAATATGAATAATGAATTAAGAGAATTAAAACTTAAAGAAAGAGAAGAAATAGAGAAAATATTAAAAGAGCTTTCTGAAATGATTGGAGAAGTTGCTGATGAAATAATATCTAATATTGAAATACTTGGAAAACTAGACTTTATATTTGCAAAAGGAAAATTATCTATTTCTATGAAGGCAATAGAGCCTAACCTTAATAATGAAAAATATTTAAATATAAAAAATGGAAGACATCCACTGTTAGATCCACAAAGCGTAGTTCCAACTAATATATGGATTGGAAAAGATTTTAATACTTTAGTTATAACAGGTCCTAATACTGGAGGTAAAACTGTAACACTAAAAACTGTAGGTTTATTTTGTTTAATGACTCAAAGTGGACTTCATATACCGGCTGATTTTGGAACAATTATGTGTGTATATGATAATGTATTTTCTGATATAGGAGATGAGCAAAGTATTGAGCAGAGTTTATCTACTTTTTCTTCTCATATGACTAATATTGTAGATATATTAAGTGAAGTTACAGAGAATTCTTTAGTCTTATTTGACGAGCTTGGTGCTGGAACTGATCCTGTTGAAGGAGCAGCCCTTGCCATGGCAATACTTGATGATTTATATAACTTAGGAGCATTAACTATAGCTACAACTCACTATAGTGAGCTTAAACACTATGCTCTTACTAAAAAAGGAGTAGAAAATGCATCGGTAGAGTTTAATATAGAAACCTTAAGTCCAACATATAACCTTTTAATAGGAGTTCCAGGAAAATCAAATGCTTTTGAAATATCTAAAAGACTTGGACTTAATGATTATATAATAGGTAAAGCAAAAGAATTTATAAACAGTGAAAATATTGAATTTGAAGATCTTCTTCAAAGTATAGAAAAAAATAGATTAAAAACAATTGAAGAAAAAGAAGAAGCTAAAAGACTTAAAGAAGAAGCTAGAAAATTAAAAGAAGAATATGAACAAAAGGTAGAAAAGGTTGCTCTTCGAAGAGAAAAAATAGTAGAAGAAGCAAAAAGAGAAGCATCTAAAATACTGAGAAATTCTAAGGAAGAAGCAGATAGATTAATAAAAGAAATTAGAAAGCTAGAAAAAGAAGGATTCAGCTCGGAGAAAAATAAAAAAATAGAGAATATGAGAAGAGAAATAAGTAAATCCATGGGAAGTCTTCAGGGCAGCGTAAAAAATATTATAATACCAAAAGTAGCTAAAAAACAAGTTAAAGACTTAAAACCTGGAGATGAAGTTAAAGTAGTGAGTCTTAATCAGCAGGGAAGCGTGTTATCTGTTGATAATGATAAAAAAGAAGCACAAGTTCAAATTGGAATTATGAAAATGAATTTACCTTTTGCTTCCCTTGAAAAAATTAAATCTAGCAAAAAAGATGTTTTAAAAACTGGTGCAGGGAAAATACTAAAGAAAAAGGCAAGAAATATAAAACAAGAGATTGATTTAAGAGGGATGAATTTAGAAGAAGCCATGGTGGAAGTTGATAAGTATCTAGATGATGCATATCTTTCAGGAATACCTAAAGCTACAATTATACATGGGATAGGAACAGGAGTATTAAAAGCAGGAATAAAAGAAATGCTTAAAAAACATAAACATATTAAAAGCTACAGAGATGGTATATATGGAGAAGGAGGAGCTGGAGTTACTATAGTAGAATTTAAGTAGGAGTGATTAAATTGATTTTAGTATCAGCTTGTTTGCTAGGAATTAACTGCAAATATAATGGGGAAAATAATGAAAATAAAGAATTAATTAATTATTTAAAGGATAAAGAATTTGTACCAGTATGTCCAGAACAGTTAGGAGGGCTTTCGACTCCTAGAATACCAGCAGAAATTGTTGGTGGAGACGGAGTGGATGTATTAAATAAGAAAGCTAAAGTTATAAATAAAAATGGAGAAGATGTAACAGAGGAGTTTTTAAAAGGAGCATATGAAACGTTAAAAATTGTTAAAATGTTTAATTGCAAAGAGGCCATATTAAAACTAAGAAGTCCTTCTTGTGGAACAAATCAAGTATATAATGGAACATTTACAGGTGAGTTAAAAGATGGGCTAGGGGTTACAGCGGCGCTTTTCAAAAAAGAAGGTATAAATTTAAAATCAGAAGAAGAATTTTAACATAAAAGGGGAGGAAATTATGGATATAAAGGAATTAAAAAAATTAGCTAGAGAAAGAATGAAAGGTTATTGTAGAGTTTGTAAAGAATGTAATGGAATAGCATGTGCTGGTGAAGTTCCTGGAATGGGAGGAAAAGGAACTGGAGAGTCTTTTAAAAGAAATTATGAAGCTTTAAAAAATGTAAAATTAGCATTAAAAACTATACATGATGCTAAAGACCCTGATATGAGTACTGAAATATTTGGACAAAAATTAGATTTACCTCTTATTACAGCTCCTGTTACGGGAAGTTCAATAAATATGGGAGGATTTTTAACAGAAGCAGAGTATAGTGATGATGTAGTGCTTGGAAGCATTGAAGCAGGAACTTTTGCAATGACAGGAGATAGTGGAAATCCTCAGTTTTACATAGATGGACTAAATTCTATAACAAAAGCAAATGGTATAGGAATTCCTATAATAAAGCCTAGAGAAAATTCTAAAATAATAGAAAACATAAGAAAAGCAGAAGAAGTAGGAGTAATTGGTGTAGGAGTTGACATAGATGGAGCAGGTCTTATAACCATGGCACTTCATGGTCAACCAGTAGGACCTAAAACTGTTGAAGAATTAAAAGAACTTACATCATCAACAAAACTTCCTTTTATATTAAAAGGTATAATGAGTGTTGAAGAAGCAGAGCTTGCGGTAGAAGTTGGTGCTAGTGCAATTGTTGTTTCAAATCATGGTGGTAGAGTACTTGATTATACACTAGGAGCTGCAGAAGTTCTTCCTAAAATAGCAAAAGCAGTAAAAGGAAAAATAACAATACTTGCAGATGGTAATGTAAGAAATGGCGTTGATATATTAAAATACATAGCACTTGGAGCTGATGCAGTTTTAGCGGCTAGACCTATAATTTGGGGAGCTTATGGAGGAAGAAAAGAAGGAGTAAAATTGGTTATAGAAAACTTTAAAAATGAGCTTAAGCAAGCAATGATATTAACAGGATGTAAAGATATAAAATCTATAGATAAAAGCAAAATTATTAATTTAAATGAACAAATTTAGTTGAAAATACTTGATTTTGTATTTTATTTTTTATATCATTATTATGAGTATATGTAAATATTGCAAAATCCTATGAAGGGAAGAGTAGATATAATGATTGTTTCAGCGAGCTAGAGGTTGGTGAGAGTCTAGTATCATAGTTATATTGAAGCGCATCCTAGAGGTGATTTTCTGAATAATAAGTAGGAAAATACGGTTTGTTTACGTTAAAAACATACGAGTGGATATGATTTTCGTATCAATAAGAGTGGTAACACGGGATTTAACTCTCGTCTCTTGAATAATATTGGGAGATGAGAGTTTTTTGTATTATTTGAATTTTTTTTAAAAATAAGAGAAAATATATATAACATACAAAATATAGGAGGAATTTAATATGAAGGATTTTAAATTAGAAGTAGCAAATACTATTGCTTCTCAAGTTTCAGATTTAAGTCTAGATGAGATTAAAGCATTAATAGAAATACCACCTAATAAAGATATGGGAGATTATGCTTTTCCATGCTTTAAACTAGCTAAAGTTTTTAGAAAAGCTCCAAATCTTATAGCACAGGAACTTTGTGAAAAAATAGAAAAAACAGATTATATACAGAAAATAGAAGTAGCAGGAGCATACATAAACTTTTTTGTAGATAAATCTTCTTTAGCTAAATCAGTTATAAATGAAGTTTTAGATAAAAAAGATGATTATGGAAAAACTAATGTAGGAGAAGGAAAGAAAGTTATAGTAGAATTTTCATCTCCAAATATAGCTAAGCCTTTTCACATAGGTCATATTAGAAGTACAGTAATAGGAAATGCACTTTATAAAGTATATGATGCTTTAGGATTTGATACTATAAGAATTAATCACTTAGGAGATTATGGAACTCAATTTGGTAAGCTTATAGTTGCATTTAAAAGATGGGGAGATGAAGAAGAAGTTAAAAAAGCTCCTATAAAAACTTTGTTAAAATATTATGTTAAATTCCATGAAGAAGCAGAAAAAGATTCATCTATTGATGATGAAGCAAGAATGTGGTTTAAAAAGCTTGAAGATGGAGAAGAAGAAGCAACTAAGCTATGGCAGTGGTTTAGAGATGTAAGTTTAGAAGAATTTAATAGAGTTTATAATATGTTAGGAGTAGAATTTGATTCATATGCAGGAGAGAGCTTCTATTCGGATAAAATGCCAAGAGTTATAGATATAATGAATGAAAAAGGTATTTTAAAAGAATCTAAAGGAGCTAAAATAGTAGATCTTGAAGAATATAATATGCCTCCAGCTCTTATTACAAAGAGTGATGGATCAACTCTGTATTTAACAAGAGATATAGCTGCTGCTATATATAGAAAAGAGACTTATGATTTTTATAAAAATATATATGTAGTTGGATCTCAACAAATTCTTCACTTTAATCAATGGATGAAGGTAGTAGAGCTTATGGGATTTGACTGGGCTAAAGATTGTGTTCATGTACCTTTTGGAATGGTAAGTCTTGAAGAAGGAACTATGTCTACTAGAAAAGGAAGAGTAGTATTTTTAGAAGATGTTTTAAATAAAGCTATAGAAAAAACTAAAGAAATAATACAAGAGAAAAATCCAAATCTTCCAAATATAGATGAAGTAGCAAAACAAATAGGAGTAGGAGCTGTAGTATTCCAAGAGTTATCAAATAATAGAATAAAAGACTATGCTTTCTCATGGGATAGAACATTAAACTTTGATGGAGAAACAGGACCATATGTTCAATACACTCATACAAGAGCTTGTTCTGTTCTTAGAAAAGCAAATGAAGAAGTATCTAAAGATGTAGATTTTTCTGTTTTAACTAATGATGACAGTGTTAATGTTATAAAAGAAATAGGAAATTTCCCTAAAGTAGTAAAGGATGTAATTAAAAATAATGAACCTCACATAATAGCTAGATATGTTGTTGACTTAGCACAAGCATTTAATAAATTCTATCATGATAATGCTATATTAGTTGATGATGAGAAGATAAGAAAAGCAAGACTTGCACTTGTTCAGGCAACAAAGCAAACTATAAAGAATGCATTATCATTACTAGGGGTAGAAGCACCAGAAAGAATGTAGTTTGTCGAAAAATAAACCTTTACATCTAAAAATAGAATATTATATAATAGGGGTATAGAATAAACAGAAATTTGTAGCATGTTGGCTTAAGTCTGTGCTACTACCCCCCCTATGATAGCAGCTTAGAGCTGCTATTTTTTTTCAAAATATTTATAGGAGTTGTAGTTATGGAAGATAAAATAAAAAATTCCTTTATATATTCTTTTTTATGCAAGGATAAATACTTAAAAGATTTAATAATATTAAATTTAAAATCCTTAATAGATAATAAAAATGAAAGAAAAATTACTATAGATTACAACAGATTAAGAGATGAGCTTATTTTTTATAAATACTATGGGGTTAAATATAACAATTCATCATATAATATTAACTTTATACTTCCAATAATACTTTCAAATACTAATTTAAATAAATCAGAGAATGAAATAATTAAAAATATTTTTTATTATTGTAAAGTTAATAAAGAAGATGTTAAAAAATATGAATATATTTTAGTAGGTATAGCTTATAACTACTTAGTTCATAAACTTATAAAAAATTCTAATATAGAATTTGAATATTTATTAGAAAATATAAAAAATCATATAATAGAGTTTAGTTTTGAAGAGAGAATGGAGAAAAAAGATATTATAAGATTTGAAAGATTAAGAATAAGCTTTATTCAAAAAATAGATAGAATTAGTGATGAAAATTTGGAAGAAGTGAATGAAGAATCTATAATAGATGGATTCTTAAGAGTAATATATCAAGTATATATAAAAGATTATGAAGAACAAAGTGAGGAACTTAAAAGTATTAAAAATTCAATACTCGGTATTTTAGATTTTAAGATTGATAATATTGATATAGAAAATATAGATTTTATAAAATCTCTTTCGAATTATTTATTAAAACTCAGAAAATATGAGATAAATAAAAAATTATATAATGAAAGTACTCATCCTAAGGAATTAATTAATTTAAATGTAGGAGATGTAGTTTATAATCCTATACTTAATAATATAAAGGTTATAGATAAAAAAATAGAAGGAGATATACTTTATATAAAAGTGCAATCAAAATCAGGAGATTATATATTTAGATTTAAAAGGGCATAAAGCCCTTTTTTTCATGGGTAAATTTATATGTTCAGTTCTTAATCCTTAATCTATGATATTTTTTATCGCTAAAGTTAAATCGCTGTTTTTTTATTTTAAATATTATAGGACAAAATACTCATGTTTTCATGAAAAATATTTAGAACCCAAATTCGTATTGAATTTAGGTTCTATTTTACTTTTCAAGATATTTCAGAAAATCTTCCTCATTTGTATCAGCTAAAAAACAAAGTTCTTTTATCATGTTGTTTCTTAAATTTATAAATTCGTCTATTTTAGTATTTTCAAACGTATATTCTAAAGATTTAATTATTAAAAGTAAATCTCTTTTTGAAATTTGATCTATAGATATTTTATCGAATTGGTCCATGGCAATCTCCTTTCAAATATTCCTTTGTCTATAGAAAGTATAATAAGTAATAATATTACTTTTCTATAAAATAATCTAAAAACCTTCAAAAAAAGAAAAAAAAATCAAATCCTTTTAAAGTTTCAACAAAAAAATCCTATATTATTCTTTTGATGTTGTAATAAAGAATAGTATAGGACTTAGCTTTTTAAACTGTAACTTTTTCTAGAGAAGTTACTATAGAATTTTCTACAATTAATATTCCTATTGCACAGGATATATTTATTGATCCTGTTATATCATTTTCAAATCCCATTTTATTATTTTTATAAATATCATGAAGTTCCTCTATGAAATTCTTAATATTATTTTTATCTATGTTTTCTAAATAAGGAATTTTTATTTTATCTAGACCTTTAAAATTAGTAAAGTGTTCATGTAAAGTTTTTTCATATTTTAAATGTTCAATAAGCTTATCATGATAATAATGTCTATCATGATGAGGAAGACAAAAAAAATCAGATAAGAAGTGGCTGATAACGCCTA
Source organism: Tepidibacter formicigenes DSM 15518 (assembly GCF_900142235.1). Classification (GTDB taxonomy): domain Bacteria; phylum Bacillota; class Clostridia; order Peptostreptococcales; family Peptostreptococcaceae; genus Tepidibacter; species Tepidibacter formicigenes. Next base: position 51,938 of record NZ_FRAE01000008.1, read on the forward strand.
GTTTAGTAGAAAATTTATTTATAGATATTGGATTTTCTTTAAGTCCGTCATTAATTAAATTCAAAATTTCATCTAAAACAAAATCAAAGCTTTGATTTTTATAGTGTTTTTTTATAGCAAGTCTTGGTGCAATGTCAGGTTTCATAGCTCCGTATATTAGAAAGTTTTCATTTAAATTTACATTTAAAGAGTTTTTTATATTATAGTGCATGTGATTTGCTATTATTTTATGGGTTTGCATTAACAAGATATCTACCTTCTTTCAGAAATAGATTACATAATATATTTTAGAATAAATGATAATAAATTTCAACTGTAAATATATAACATAACCTAAAATTAACAAATGGATATTTTTTTTCTTTTATGGTAATATATAATGATGTATTATTACGAAAGGGCTGATTATATTGGAAATACTTTTAACCACATTAAATTCTAAATTTATACACACTAATTTAGCTATTAGATATTTAAATAGCTTTTGCAGAGATTTAGCTAATATACAAGTTGAAGAATATACTATAAACAACAGTATAGATTACATATTAAAAGAAATATACAAAAAAGATGTAGATTTAGTCGTTTTTTCAACATATATTTGGAATGTTGATGATACATTAAAAATTTGTAAGAATTTAAAACAAATAAGCTCTCATATTAAGATATTACTTGGAGGACCAGAAGTTTCCTATGATTTTATAGAATTTATGAAAAAACATGATTTTATTGATTACATTATATATGGAGAAGGAGAAGTTACTTTTAGAGAATTTATTGAGTACTTTTTAGGTAAAAAAAATATTAATAAAATAGACGGTCTTGTTTATAGGGATAATGGGAATGTGATTGTTAATAATCCAAGAGCATTAATAAATGATTTAAATATTATACCTAGTCCTTATGAAAATATAGATAAAAGAGAGTATGAAAATAAAATAGTTTATTATGAAACGTCAAGGGGATGTCCTTTTAATTGTCAATACTGTTTATCTTCTACAATAAAAGGACTTAGATTTTTTGACATAGACAGAGTTAAAAGGGAGCTTAAAAATTTAATAGATGCAAGGGTGAAGCAAGTTAAGTTTGTAGATAGAACATTTAATGCTAATAAAAAATATGCACTAGATATAATGAAGTTCATAATGGATAATGACAATGGATATACTAATTTTCATTTTGAAGTAACAGCACATTTAATAGATGATGAGATGCTTGAGTTTTTATCTACATGTAAGGAAGGGTTATTTCAGTTTGAGATAGGAGTTCAATCTACAAATATAGATACTTTAAAAGAAGTAGGAAGAGTTCAAAATTTTGAAAGATTATCTTATGTAGTTAATAAGGTATCTAGCTTTAAAAATATACACCAGCATTTAGACTTAATAGCTGGTCTTCCCTTTGAGGATTATGAAAGTTTTAGAAAGTCATTTAATGAGGTATTTGATTTAGATATAGAACATCTTCAACTTGGTTTTTTAAAAATGCTTAAAGGGTCAGGGATAAGAAATAATGCTGATAAACATGGATACGTATTTAAAGGATATCCACCTTATGAAGTTTTAGGGAATAAGTATATATCATATGAGGAAATTTTAAAAATAAAAGACATAGAAGAAATTCTTGAAATTTATTATAACTCTAAGAATTTTAGTCTTTCTATTAAATATATAATTAAAAATTATTATAAAGAAGATTCTTTTAAATGCTTTGAGGATTTGGCACAGTTTTGGGAAGAAAAGGGATACTTTAAAGTATCACAAGGAAAAAATAGTCAGTATAAAATTTTATTAGAATATTATAAAGAAAAAATTAAAAACAATTTTGATTTATTTAAAGAAATATTAAAATATGACTATATTTCACTTGGAAGGGTATCTTCTGTTCCTAATTTCTTTGAAAAAATTGAAGTAGAAGAGTTTAAAAATAGATGTCATAAGTTTTTACAAGATGAAGAAAATACAAGAACTTATCTTCCTGAGTTTGAAAATACTCCAGCTAAGAATATAATAAAATATGTTCAATTTGAAGTGTTTAAATACGATGTTTTAAGGTTGAAGGAAAATATATATGAAAAACTAGATGAAAATCTAAATACAATACTGTTTATATATAATCTAGATAAAAAGGTATTTGAAAAGAGTAAATCATATAAAGTCACTATTTAGGAGGGAGATTATGAAGTTTAGAATAGAGAATTATATATTTAATAAAACTGAAAATATTGCTTTTCTGACTATAAAAGAAGATGCTGACCTTCATTTAAAAGGATATAAGATACCTAAAGGTGGAATAGATGTTCCAATACTCAATGAAGAACTTGTAAAAGGTATAAAAGAAAGAAGTGCTGAAAATAATTTAACATTAGTCTCAATTGCTAATGGAATGATATATATAATTGGTATAGATTCTAAGTTTAAATACAATGAAGAATATAAGAAGTTCTTATATGAGTTTGATGAAAAAATAGAAGATTATATAGGGTATATGGGAGTTAAAAAGGCAAATGAAAAAGAACTTACAGAAGCTTTAATATATTTTAAATCTCTTATAACATTAAATCCTAATAATGTAAATGGTCTTTATAATTATGCTTTAGTTTGTCAGGATATAGCTAAAATACATGAAAAAAATAAAGAAGAGAAGAAGATGAATGACTTTTTACTAGAAGCGTTGGATAAATTAGAAACTATAATTGATATTTATCCTGAATTTACTCTTGCGTATTATCAATTAGGATATCACTATTATAATCAAAAGCAATACATAAAAGCAAAGCTTACATGGGAAGAAGCTATAGAGCTTGGGCTTGATGAAGATAGAGAAATGGAACTTAAAAATGAACTCAAAAAAATGGAACATAAAGTAGATTATGAAGAAGGGTATAATTTAGTTTTAAGAGGACAAGCTGAGGAAGGACTTGAAAAATTACTTCCTTTAATGGATGAGTATTCTGATTGGTGGAATTTATTATTCTTTATAGGGCTAGCTTATAGACAACTTAATAATGTAGATGAAGCTATAAAATATTTTGAAAAAATATTAATATTAAATCCACGTCAAGTTGATACTATTGTTGAAATAGGTCTTTGTTATGCAATGGTTGGAAATTTAAAAGATTCTGTAGAACAATTCAAACGAGCATTAGATATAAAAGAAGACCCAGAGGTTATGTGCAATCTAGGAATGGCATATCTTCAAATGGGAGACATAGATGAAGCTAAAAAGCACATAGAAAAAGCATATAGTTTAAATCCAGAAGATGAAGTAACTATAGCATGCATAAATGAGTTGAAAAAATACGAGAAGTAAAGCTACTTCTCGTATTTTTTAGTAATATATTCATCAATAGCCATGGCAACCTTTTTAGAAAGATTTACGGCTTCTACAACAGTTTTAGCCCCAGTTACAACATCCCCTGAAGCAAATACACCTTCTCTGCTAGTTCTTCCATAATCATCAGTCATTACAAGACCAGTTGTACCTGTATTTATCCCGTTAGTATTTGAAACTATATTTGCTCTAGGGCCTTGACTTACGGCTATTATAACTGAATTACAAGTAAATATTCCCTCTGAATCTTTTATAGGAACTACCTTTGTATATCCAGAGTCATCTGTTATTTTTTTTGTTTTTAAATATTTAACCCCTTCATCTACTATTTCTATTGGGGTTTTAAAAAGCTCAAACTTAACTCCATCAATTTTAGCGTATTCTATTTCATATTTTGTAGCAGACATATCTTCTATGTCTTTTCTATACATGATGTATACATCTTTAGCACCTTTTCTAATTGCAGTTCTTGCTACATCCATTGCTACATTTCCAGCACCTATTACACAAACTTTTTCACCTAAATCATAAACATTAGGATTTTTTAAATAATCAATAGCAAAGTGAACATGCCCTAAGCTTTCTCCTTTTATATTTAATGTATTAGGCTTCCATACTCCTGTTCCTATGAAAATGGCATCATATCCATCTCTAAAAAGATTATCAATAGTTATAACAGGACCAATTAAAGTGTTTGGTCTTATTTTAACTCCAAGCTCTATTAGCTTATTCTTTAATCTTTCAAGAATATCTTTAGGTAGTCTAAATTCTGGTATACCATATCTTAAAACTCCGCCAATTTTATCATGAGCTTCAAATATAGTTATATCATATCCTTTTAAAGATAACATAAAAGCAACAACTATTCCTGCAGGACCAGAACCTACTATGGCAACTTTTCTATTTAGATTCTTTTCTTTTTTTAATGTTGAACTGTTTAAATAATAATCAGATATATAATTTTCGATTGAACTTATTTGAACAGGATTTCCTTTTACTCCAAGAATACAGTGACCTTCACATTGATTTTCATGAGGACACACTAATGAGCAAATTACAGAAAGAGGATTATTATTAAATAAAATTTTTCCTGCTTCTTTGATATCATTGTTTAAAAGAAGATTTATAACTTCTGGAATAGATGTATTAACAGGACATCCTTGTTTACATCTTGGTTTTTTACATTGAAGGCATCTGCGTGCTTCTTCTATTATATGTCTTCCCATAGCCATCAACTCCTATTAAAAATTATTAAAAATATATTATAACACAATAAAGGATACAATATACATAAAAAAAATAAAGGATGGTATTAACCAACCTTTACCTTAAACTATTATATGATATTTTATCTTAAAGTTAATATACTATTATTTTTCATTATTACTATATTTTAGTGATAATTTTTTTGCAGCCTCATCATTAAGACCTAATCTTTTAAGAGTTACAAAGTAATATTCAAAGTTGTAGTAGTTTTTCATAGTAATTGCTCCTTTCATAATTTTGTTTTTTAAAGTTATGGTATATATAATAGCACATAATAAACAAAATATTAATAATTTTCTGAAAATTATTTTGTAAAATTTTTTCTTGATGAGGATAAATTATCCATTAACTTAAATTTGTAAAATTATAATTTAGGAGGATAATTTTTTATTATATAGAACTATATAAATTAAAGTAAAAATAATATCTAAAATTTTTGAGCATGAAGGGGGAAAACTGATGATAAAAAAGTTAGATGAAATTGTAAAAAAAGTAAAAAGTGTATCTTCTATGAAATTAGCTGTAGCTGCAGCTGAGGATAGTGAAGTTTTACAAGCTGTATTTGATGCAAAAAAAGAAGGTATAGTTGACCCTGTATTAATAGGAGATATAGAAAAAATAACTGAAATAGCTAACTATTTAGGAGAGAGTTTAGATGAGATTAAATTAGTACAAGCAGATGATTTAATAGATAGTGCACAAAAAGCAGTAAAGCTTGTATCTGGTGGAGAAGCTGATTTTGTAATGAAAGGGCTCTTGGATACATATATACTTTTAAAAGAGGTTTTAAATAAAGAATATGGACTTAGAACGGATAGTTTATTAAGTCATGTTATGCTTTATGAAGTTCCAACTTATCATAAACTTTTATTATTAACAGACGGAGGAATGAATATAGCTCCAGATGTTAATCAAAAGGAAAAAATTATTAAGAATGCTTTAAAAGCAGCTAAAGCTTTAGAAATAGAAAAAATAAAAGTAGCTTGTATTGCTGCTAAAGAAAAAGTAAGTGAAAAGATGATAGCTACAATTGATGCGAAAGTTCTTTCTGAAAAGGACTATGGAGAAAATGTAGTTGTTGAAGGTCCTCTTGCTTTTGATTTAGCTGTATCAAGCGATGCTGCTAAAATTAAAAAATTTGAAAGCAAGGTATCTGGAGATGTAGATGTAATGGTTGTTCCTACTATAGAGGTTGGAAACGGTATAGGAAAATCACTTACATATATGGCTAATGCTAAATCAGCAGGAATAATAATGGGAGCTAAAGCACCTGTAGTACTTGTATCTAGAGCTGATACTCATGAATCGAAGCTTTATTCTATCGCATTAGGAGCTCTTATAGCAAGTAATAAATAATAAAAAATAGGAATTATAGATTATGCTTTTAATTTAAACGTATAAAAATTAACAATAAAAGGCTGTTGATATTTGAATAACAAGTGTTACAGAAATAATATGACTATTGATTTTCTGGTGATAATAAATAAGTGAAATTATACATTGTATAAACATACATATGGTTTAATTTTTTTTAAAAAATAATATTATTGCCAGGAAATCATTTTTTTAAACTGAAATAAGCAAAACTATGTCACAAGAATTGATTTTTATGTTATAATAAAATTGTAAATAAATAGGAGCTACCTGAATAAATATACAAAATATTTTTTTGAAAATGATTGTTTTAAATTTAACGATTTTTCTTCAAAAATATATTAATAATGACAAAAAGATTTAAAGTTCATTTAGGGAATAAAAGGGGAATTATAATTTAATTTTAATAACAGGCAGTGAAAAACTATCTGAAGATAGACAAAAAAGTCATGAAGACTCTTTTTGTTATATATTTTTTTAAATTTGAAAGAGGTTATCATAAAAAGGGGGAAAGAAAAATGGAAGAAAAAGTATTATCAATTGACAGTGCAACTAATGAGCTTATAAAAAAAGCTAAAGAAGATGGAGTGGAAACAATTTTCGACAGAAAAGAAAATATGAAACCATGTCCTATGGGTGAAAAAGGAATTTGTTGTAGGATATGTGCTATGGGACCATGTAGAATAACACCAAAGACACCTAGAGGACTTTGTGGAGCTACTGCAGATGTTATAGTTTCAAGAAACTTTGCTAGAATGGTAGCGGGAGGAGCTGCAGCTCACTCTGATCATGGTAGAGATATAGCTCATGTATTACATATGGCAAGTAAAGATGGAAATTACAAGGTAACAGATGAAGTTAAATTAATGGAACTTGCTAAAAGATGGAAAATAGAAACAGAAGATAGAGATGTTTATGATATAGCACATGAAGTTGCTGAATTTGCACTTAATGAATTTGGTAAGCCATTTGGAACATTAGAATTTCCACCATCTTTACCAGAACAAAGAGAGAAGGTTTGGAAAGATTTAAATGTTGTTCCAAGATCTATAGATAGAGAAGTAGTAACTATTATGCATTCAACTCATGTTGGATGTACAGCAGATGCTGATAGTATGCTTAATATTTCAATGAGAACAGCTATTTCAGATGGATGGGGAGGTTCTTACATAGCTACGGAGCTGAGTGATATATTATTTGGAACTCCTGTACCAAGAGAAACAGAAGCAAACCTTGGTGTTTTGGAAGAAAATCAAGTTAATATAATACTTCATGGACATGAACCTTCTTTATCAGAAATGATAGTTTTAGCTGCAGAAGATCCAGAACTTTTAGCTCTTGCTAAAGAAGTTGGAGCAGATGGAATAAACTTAGCAGGAATGTGCTGTACAGCGAATGAAGTTACTATGAGACATGGTGTTAAAATAGCAGGAAACTTTGCGCAACAAGAGCTTGCTATTTTAACAGGAGCAGTAGAAGCTGTAATAGTTGACGTTCAATGTATATTCCCGGCTTTAGCACCACTTGCAGATTGCTATCATACTAAATTTATAACTACATCTCCAAAAGCTAGAATAACAGGAGCAACTCATATAGAATTTGATGAAGAAAAAGCTCTTGAATCTGCTAAACAAATAGTTAAAGAAGCTATATTTAACTTTAAAAATAGAAAGAAAGAAAAAGTATTTATACCACAAACTAAATCTCATGCAGTAGTTGGTTATAGTACAAAAGCTATAATCAATCAATTAGATAAAGTGGTTAACTCTCATATAGATATAGCTGGAACAGTTAAGCCTCTTGCTGATTGTATAACATCTGGAGTTTTAAGAGGAGCAGCAGGAATTGTTGGATGTAATAATCCTAAAGTTAAACATGACTATGGACATATAGAAATGATAAAAGAATTAATTAAAAATGATGTTATAGTAGTTACTACAGGATGTGCTGCTCAAGCTGCAGCAAAAGCTGGTCTTTTAAGTAAAGATGCTAGAAAATTAGCTGGTAAAGGTCTTGCTACAGTATGCGAACTTGTAGATATACCACCAGTACTTCATATGGGATCTTGTGTTGATATAAGTCGTATATTAGAACTTGTAGGTTTAGTTGCTAAGCACTTAAATGTAGATATATCTGAATTACCAGTAGTTGGAGCAGCTCCAGAGTGGATGTCAGAAAAAGCAGTATCTATAGGAACATATGTAGTTGCATCTGGTATAGATACATGGCTTGGAGTAGCTCCTCCAGTAACGGGAGGACCGAGAGTTCTTGAAATATTAACAAGTGAAATGGAAAATATGGTTGGTGCGAAGTTCTTCGTTGAACCTGACCCAGTTAAGGCTGCACATCAAATGATTGAAAGAATAGAGCAAAAACGTAAAGGTTTAGAAGAAAAGTTTGAAAATCCAGAAGCACTAGCAGAAGCTTAAAAAAATAAACTGAAAAAAGGTGATAAAACATGAAAATAGCTATAACAGGAAAAGGTGGAGTAGGAAAAACAACATTTTCAGCAATGCTTTCGAGAATATATGCAGACGAAGGTTATAGAGTTTTATCAGTTGATGCAGATCCTGATGCCAATTTAGCATTGGCATTAGGATTTCCTAAAGAATTAATGGATGAAATAGTTCCAATATCTGAAATGAAGAATTTAGTAGCAGAGAGAACTAATGCTCCTGCAGGAAGCTTTGGAAAAATGTTTAAGATGAATCCTAAAGTTGATGATATACCTGATAGATACTGTAAGGAGTACAATGGAGTAAGACTTTTGACTATGGGAACAGTAGATACAGGTGGATCTGGATGTGTATGCCCAGAACATGTTCTACTTAAAAGACTTACAAGTCATTTAATACTTCAAAATAAAGATGTTGTAATAATGGATATGGAAGCGGGAATAGAACACTTAGCTAGAGGAACAGCACAGGGAGTAGATGCTTTTATTGTAGTAGTAGAGCCAGGAGAGAGAAGTCTTCAAACTTATAGAAAAGTAAAAAAACTTGGGGAAGATATTGGGGTTAAAAAGGTTTTGGTTGTTGGTAATAAAATAAGGAATAAAGACGATGAAAATTTTATAATAAATAATGTTCAAAATGGGGAATGTTTAGGATTTATATATTATAATGAAGAGGTGATAAATTCTGACAGGTCTAATTTGTCTCCTTATGATAACAGTATAAAAACTGTTGAGGAGATTAAATATATAAAACAAAAATTACAAGGGGGAATTTAAAATGGCTTTCAAATCTGATATTGAAATAGCTCAAGAGGCTAAACTTAAGGACATAAGAGATATTGCAACAAAACTTGATCTTACTGAAGATGATCTTGATCTTTATGGAAAATATAAGGCTAAAGTTGATTATAACTTATTAAAAAAAGATACTGGAAAGAAAGCTAAATTAATTTTAACTACTGCTATAAATCCAACTCCAGCAGGAGAAGGAAAAACAACCACTACAATAGGAGTTGCAGATGCTTTATCAAAACTTGGAAAAAATACTATTGTTGCATTAAGAGAACCATCACTTGGACCTGTATTTGGAGTTAAAGGTGGAGCAGCTGGTGGTGGATATGCACAAGTTGTACCAATGGAAGATATAAATCTTCATTTTACAGGAGATATGCATGCAATTGGAGCTGCTAATAACTTACTTGCAGCTATGATAGACAATCATATTTATCAAGGAAATAAACTTGATATAGATCCAAGAAGAATTACTTGGAGAAGATGTGTTGATATGAACGATAGACAATTAAGATTTGTAGTAGATGGACTTGGAGGAAAAGCTAACGGAATGCCAAGAGAAGATGGATTTGATATAACTGTTGCATCAGAAATTATGGCAGCATTTTGTCTTGCAAATGATATATCAGATTTAAAAGAAAGATTATCTAGAATAATAATAGGTTATACAAGAGCTGGAGAACCTGTTACTGCTGGACAAATAAATGCTCATGGAGCCATGGCAGCACTTCTAAAAGACGCATTAAAGCCAAACCTAGTTCAAACACTTGAAGGAACACCAGCATTTGTTCATGGTGGGCCATTTGCAAATATAGCTCACGGATGTAACTCAGTAATAGCTACAAAAATGGCTATGCATTTTTCAGATTATGTAGTTACAGAAGCAGGATTTGGAGCAGACCTTGGAGCTGAAAAATTCCTAGATATCAAGTGTAGAATGGCAGGACTTAAGCCTGATGCAGTAATTATAGTAGCTACAGTTAGAGCTCTTAAGTACAATGGTGGAGTAGCTAAAAATGATCTAAATAATGAGAACTTAGAAGCTCTTGAAAAAGGACTTCCAAACTTATTAAAGCATGTTGAAAATATAACTAAAGTATATAAATTACCAGCAGTAGTTGCTATAAATAGATTCCCGCTTGATACAGAAGCTGAAATTAACTTAGTTAAAGAAAAATGCCAAGAATTAGGAGTGAATGTTGCGCTATCAGAAGTATGGGCAAAAGGTGGAGAAGGAGGAAAAGAGCTTGCTAATGAAATTCTTAGATTAATAGAAGAAGAAGAAAATGACTTTACATATGCTTATGAAGATGATATGCCTATTAAAGATAAAATAAGAGCTATAGCTCAAAAAATATATGGAGCTGATGATGTAGACTTTACACCAGTTGCATCTAAAGAAATAGCAAACCTTGAAAAATTAGGATTCTCAAAAATGCCAATATGTATGGCAAAAACTCAATACTCATTAACTGATGATCAAACAAAACTTGGAAGACCTACAGGATTTAATATTACAGTAAGACAAGTAAGTGTTTCAGCTGGTGCTGGATTTATAGTAGCTTTAACTGGTCAAATAATGAAAATGCCAGGGCTTCCAAAAGTTCCAGCAGCAGAAAGAATAGATGTTGATGAAAATGGAGTAATATCTGGATTATTCTAAGAAATTTATGTAACAGGGGGAAAGAAAATGAAACTAGTAGAAAAAAACTCTGTAGAATTTGTTGAAGTTCTTGCCTCTAAAGCAGCTGTCCCAGGTGGTGGTGGGGCAGCAGCTTTAGTAGGAGCAATAGGAACAGCTCTAGGAAGTATGGTATGCAATTTAACTATAGGAAAGAAAAAATATGCTGAATATGAAGAAAAAGTTAAAGAAATACTTAGTAAAGCTACACAAATCCAAGATGAACTATTAAAGATGGTAGATGAAGATGCTGAGAATTTCCTTCCTCTTTCAAAGGCATATGGAATAAAAGCTAGTACTGAGGAAGAGAAAAAAATAAAAGAAGAAACTATGGAAAAAGCTTTAAAAACAGCATGTGAAGTTCCTATAAAAATAGTAAGAACGTGCTATGATGCAATAAAGCTTCATGAAGAATTAGTTGATAAAGGATCAAGACTTGCTATAAGTGATATAGGTGTTGGAGTTCAATGCTTAAGAGCAGCACTTATAAGTGGTCAGCTAAATGTAATAATAAATATAAATTCTATAAAAGATGAAGAATATGTAAAAAAAGTAAAAGAAGAGACTGATAGATTAGTTTCTGAGGGAACTAAGTTAGCAGATGAAGTTTATAAAAAAGTAGAAGAAATTCTTTGTAAATAAATATAAAGGGGGCTTTTAAGATGGCAGAAGCTATGGTTATGAGTCAAATTATAAAAGGTAAACCAGTTGCAGATGCAATGAAAGAAGTATTAACAAAAGAGGTAGAAGAGTTAAAAGCTAAAGGAATAAATCCTAAGCTTACAATAGTTAGAGTAGGGGCAAGAGGAGACGATTTAGCATATGAGCGAGGAGCATTAAAAAGATGTGACTCTATTGGAATATTAACAGAAGTTAAAGAACTTCCTGAAGATATAAATCAAGAAGATTACATAAATGAACTTAAAAAAATAAATGAAGATCCAGCTACTCATGGTATTTTATGCTTTAGACCACTTCCAAAGCAATTAGATGAAGAGGCTATAAAATATGTCATAGCTCCAGAAAAAGATATAGATTGCTTTAGCCCTGTAAATGCAGCAAAAGTTATGGAAGGAGATAAATCAGGATTCCCTCCATGTACACCTACAGCAGTAGTTGAAATACTAAAGCACTATGACGTTGATTTAACTGGCAAAAAAGTTGTTGTACTTGGAAGGTCAATGGTAGTAGGAAAACCAGCTGCAATGCTTTTATTAAACGAAAATGCAACAGTTACAATATGTCACTCAAGAACAAAAGATTTACAATCAGTAACAAGTGAAGCAGATGTACTAGTAGCTGCAGTTGGAAGAGCAAAAATGGTAAAAGAAAACTTTGTAAAAGATGGAGCGGTAGTTATAGATGTTGGTATAAATGTTGATGAAAATGGAAAATTATGTGGAGATGTTGATACAGATTCTGTAAAAGATAAAGTATCTATGATAACTCCAGTTCCAGGTGGAGTAGGTTCGGTTACAACCTCTATACTTGCTAAGCATGTAATAAAAGCTTGTAAAATGCAGAATAACGCATAAGTCAAGGGGGAATAGGGATGATTATTTCAGAAAAAAAACCGTTAGAGGAAATTTTAGAATATATAAAAGATGCTAAAAAAGTAATTGTTACAGGATGTTCATTATGTGCTACTACTTGTAAAGTAGGTGGAGAAGAAGAATTAGAAGAAATGAAACAATTATTAGAAGAAAACGGAAAAGAAGTTTTAGGAACTAAAGTTTTAGATCCATCTTGTAATTTTTTAAAAGTAAAAAAGGATTTAAAAGAATTTAAAGCAGAATTAAAAGAAGCTGATGCTATAGTTTCTTTAGCTTGTGGAGATGGAACTCAAACTGTTGCTAAAAACGTAAAAATTCCAGTATATCCTGGTAACAATACAATGTTCATAGGGGAAATTGAAAGAGTTGGTCAATTTGCAGAATCTTGTAAGGCTTGTGGAGAATGTGAACTTGGATGGACTGGGGGAATCTGTCCAGTTACTATGTGTGCAAAAGGTCTTTTAAATGGAGCATGTGGTGGAGCTAAAGATGGAAAATGTGAAGTAAGTCCAGAAAATGATTGTGCATGGATTATGATATATGAAAAATTAAAAGAATTAAATCAGCTTGAAAATTTAACAGCAATAAGACCAGCTAAGGATTATAAAAAATGTGCAAATCCAAGACATATTAATTTAAAGAAAAAAGAAGAACTAGCAAAAGCGTAAAGGTTTAAAAGGGGGATTTGAAATGAGCTTGTTAAGAAAAGCTTTAAAAAATGGAGAATTTGGTGTTACAGCTGAAATGGCTCCTCCTAAGGGGATAGATTTTTCTCATTTAATAGAATGTGCAAAGGCTATAAAAGGAAGAGTTCACGGAGTTAATGTTACTGATTTTCAATCAGCTGTTATGAGAACTACTTCACTTGCTACTTGTAAAATTTTAAAAGATCATGGGCTTGAGCCTGTACTTCAAATGACAGGAAGAGATAGAAATAGAATAGCAATACAAGGAGAACTTTTATCAGCAGGATTATTCGAAATTAAAAACATGTTAGCTCTTACTGGAGACCATACAGTAGTAGGAGATCATCCAGGTGCAAAGCCTGTTTATGATTTAGATTCTGTAGGCATACTTCAAACAGCAGCTACTTTAATGGATGGAAAAGACATGGTTGGAAATGAACTTAAGGGAAAACCAGATTTTTTCTTAGGAGCTTGTGTAACTCCAAGATATGCTCCTTTAGAAGTTCAAATATTAAAAATGGAAAAGAAAATAAATGCAGGAGCTAAATTTTTCCAAACACAAGCTGTATATGATTTAGATACTATGAGAGAATTTAGAGAAAAAACTAAGCATTTAGATTGTAAAGTATTAGCTGGTATAATACCTTTAAAAAATGTAGGAATGGCTAGATTTATGAATGCTAATGTTCCAGGAATATATGTACCAGAAGATGTAATACAAAGAATAAAAGATTCTGCAAATAATGTAGAAATACCAAATGGAGCAACTGAGAAAGAAGTAAAAAAATTAAAGGCATATGCAAGAGTTCAAGAGGGAATAAAAATAGCTGGTGAATTTATAAAACAATTAAGAGAAGAAAATTTATGTGATGGAGTTCATATAATGGCTATTGGTGCTGAAGAAAATATACCAGCAATATTAGATGCTGCGGGACTATAATTAAGGAAATAAATGTATATTTATACAGTGTATTAGATAAAATATAATACTTTGGGGGATTGAGATATGAGAGTAGCTGTAATAGGAGGCGGCCCAGGAGGATACGTAGCGGCTATAAAAGCAGCAATGATGGGCGCTAATGTTACTTTAATAGAGAAAAAAAGAGTGGGCGGAACTTGTTTAAATGTTGGTTGTATACCAACTAAAGCGTTACTTGCTTGTTCTGAATTACTTATGGGAATAAAAGAAGCTAAAAGTTATGGCATAAATATAGATGGGGAAGTAAATGCTGATTTTGAATCTATGATGAATAGAAAAGATAAGATTGTGGATCAGCTTGTAAAAGGGATAGAGTTTTTATTTGATAAAAAAGGTGTAAATCTTGTAAATGGATTCGGGAAATTAATAGATAAAAATAAAATAGAAGTTTCTAAAGAAGATGGATCTAAAGAAATAATTGAAGCTGACAAAATAATATTAGCTACAGGATCAGTTCCAATAGTTCCTCCTATATTCCCTTATGATGGTAAAAAGGTTATAACAAGTGATGAAGCTTTATATTTAAATGAGCTTCCAAAATCAATGGTAATAGTTGGTGGAGGAGTAATTGGTTGTGAATTTGGTCAATTCTTCAGAACTTTAGGAACTGAAGTTTCAATAGTAGAAATGGCAGATCAAGTACTTCCTTTTGAAGATAAAGATATTGCTAAACAATTGCAAAGAGCCTTCAAAAAAGATAAAATTAAATTGCTTACTGGCAACAAAATACAAAGTTTCAAAATTAAGGGGAATGTTGTTGTGGCAAATCTTGAAGGAGGAAAATCTGTAGAAGCTGATGTAATGCTTGTTTCTGTTGGAAGAAAACCTTACCTTGAAAATTTAGGAATAGAAGAATTAGGAATTGAAGTAGAAAAAGGGAAAATAGTAGTAAATGAAAAAATGGAAACTAGTATCGAAGGAATATATGCAATAGGTGATATAGTTGATAGCCCATTCCTTGCTCATGTTGCTTCTAAAGAAGGAATGATTGCAGTAGAAAATATTCTTGGAAAAGATAAGAATATAAACTATACAGCTATTCCAAGATGTGTATATACAGAGCCTGAAGTTGCAGGTGTTGGACTTACTGAAAAACAGGCACAGGAAAAATGTATTGATTATAAATTAGGAAAATTTGAATTTAGAGGTCTTGGAAAAGCACAAGCCATAGGAAAATTCCAAGGGTTTATAAAAGTATTAGCTGATAATAAAGATAGAATAATAGGAGCATCTATTGTAGGACCTCATGCAACAGATTTACTTAGTGAATTAACACTAGCTGTTCATTTAGGACTTACAGTAGAACAAGTAGGAGATGCAATTCATCCACATCCTACATTATCAGAGGGATTAATGGAAGCTTTACATGATGTACATGATGAATGTGTTCATTCTGTTGGAAAAGCAAAAGCTAAAGCTTAATATGACAGAGCTTAATTAAAAGCTCTGTCTAAGACATAAGTTAGGGGGTAAGGTTATGGGATATACAATAGCTGTAGCAGGAAAAGGTGGAACTGGAAAAACTAGCTTGACAGGGCTTTTAATTGACAATTTAGTTAAAAAGGGAGAAAAACCAATACTTGTTGTTGATGCAGACGCAAATGCTAATGTAAATGAAGTGTTAGGATTAGAAGTAGATACAACTATTGGAGAAATAAGAGAAGAAGTGAATCAAAGAGAAATTTCAGGAAATGGATTCCCTGGAGGAATGACAAAAGCTCAATATTTAAAATATAGGTTAAATACAGCTATAACAGAAGGGGATGGATATGACCTTTTAGTTATGGGAAGATCTGAAGGTCAAGGTTGTTACTGTTATGTAAACGGAGTATTAAGAGAGCAAACAGACTCACTTTCAGATAGCTATAAGTATTTAGTTATAGATAATGAAGCAGGTATGGAACACCTAAGTAGAAAGACTACTAAGCATATAGATACTTTATTTCTAGTTAGTGACTGCTCAAGAAGAAGTATTCAGGCTGTAGGAAGAATAAAAGATTTAGTAAAAGAATTGAATCTAAAGGTAAGTAATATGTATTTAATAGTAAATAAGGCTCCAAAAGGTGAATTACATGAAGGGATAAAAGAAGAAATTAAGCTTCAGGGACTTGATTTAATAGGAGTAGTTCCTGTGGATGAAATGATATATGAATATGATTCTAGTGGAATACCATTGGTTAAATTACCTGAAGATAGTAAGTCTAAATTAGCTATTAAAGAAATATTATCAAAAATAGAATTTTAAAGTAGTTATTTAAGGGGGCGATTTTAGTGGCATTTAAAATGTCTGTTCAAAAGTATGCAGGAAAGATTTCTGAAGTAGAAATTGGAGCAGGAGAAAAAGCTATAAAATTAGGTGGAGAAAATGTAATGCCATTTTATAGTTTTGATGGTGATGTTGGAAATTCTCCTAAAATTGGAGTAGAGATATTAGATGTTTATCCAGAAAATTGGGTAGAACCATTAAAGAATTTATATAAAGATGTAGCTAATAATCCAGTAGACTGGGCTAAATTTGTAGAAGAAAATTTCTCACCAGATTTTATATGCTTAAAATTTGAAGGTGCAGATCCAAATGGATTAAATAAGTCTCCGGAAGAGTGTGGAAAAATAGCAAAATCTGTAGCAGAAGCTGTTAATGTGCCTCTTGTTATTGCAGGATGTAATAATCATGAAAAAGACGCTAAGCTATTTGAAAAGGTTGCATCAGCTGTAGATGGATATAATTGTTTATTCTTAGCAGCTGTTGAAGAAAACTATAAAGCTGTAGGAGCAGCTGCTGGACTTGCATATCCACATAAAGTAGGAGCAGAATCTTCAGTTGATATAAATCTTGCTAAACAATTAAACATACTATTAACTCAATTAGGAGTTAAAGAAGAAAATGTAGTTATGAATGTTGGTTGTTCAGCAGTTGGCTATGGTTATGAATATGTTGCTTCAACTATGGATAGAATTAGACTTGCTGCATTTGGACAAAATGACAAAACACTTCAAATGCCTATAATAACACCGGTTTCTTTTGAAACTTGGAATGTTAAAGAATCTGTAGCATCAGTTGAAGATGTTCCAGAATGGGGATGTCAAGAAGAAAGAGGTATTGCTATGGAAGTTTCAACTGCTACTAGTGTTTTAGCTGGAGGGGCAAATGCAGTTATACTTCGTCATCCAAAATCTTTAGAAACTATGAAAAATCTTATTAGTGAATTAGCTTAATAAATGAGGTTAGGGGGAAAGAAAAATGGCTTTAAAAGGGTTAGATATATTTAAATTAACTCCAAAGAAAAATTGTAAAGATTGTGGATTTCCAACTTGTATGGCTTTTTCTATGAAGGTTGCAGCGGGTGCTGCAAAGATAGAAAAATGTCCTCATATGAGTGAAGATGCATTAGCAAAATTATCAGAGGCTACTGCACCTCCAATGAAAACTTTAACTATAGGTAAGGGAGATAGTGAATATAAATTAGGAGGAGAAACAGTACTTTTCCGTCATGAAAAAACTTTTGTAAATAGAAATAGATTTGCAGTTGTACTTTCTGATTCTATGAATGATGAAGAAATAAATGCAAAAATTGAAAATATTAAAAAAGTTAATTATATAAGAATTGGAGAAGAAATGAAGGTTGAAATAGTAGCCTTAAAATATGAAGGAAATAAAGATAATTATATAAATTTAATTAATAAAGTAAAGACAAGTGAACTTAAAGTTGCATACATGTTAATTTGTGAAGACAGCGCTGTATTAAAAGAAGCTTTAGAATTAGTTAAAGCTGAAAATCCTATAGTTTATGGAGCTACTAAAGAAAACTATAAGGAAATGGTGGAACTTGTTAAAGCTGATAAATTAGCTCTTGGAGTAAAAGCATCTAGTCTTGAAGAATTATATGGTTTAGTTGAAGATATTCATAAGTTAGGACATAAAGAATTAATATTAAATCCTGGTAGTTCTTCAGTTAAAGAAGCTTTTACAAATACAGTTCAAATTAGAAGAATTGCTTTAAAAGAAGGAGACAGAACATTTGGATATCCATCTGTTTTATTCGTAAATGAAATTGCTAAAGATGATAAGTTTATGGAAATAGCTTTATCTTCATTATTTACTGTTAAATATGGCTCTATAATAGTAATAAATGATATAGATTACGTTAGAGCATTGCCTTTATTTGCTTTAAGACAAAACATATATACTGATCCACAAAGACCAATGAGGGTTGAACCTAAGGTTTATCCTATAAATAATCCAGATGAAAATTCTCCAGTGCTTGTTACTGTTGACTTTGCGTTAACTTACTTCATAATAGCTGGAGAAATAGAAAGATCTAAAGTTCCAATGTGGTTAGCTATACCTGATGCTGGAGGATACTCAGTTCTTACAGCTTGGGCAGCTGGTAAGTTTGGTGGATCAAGTATAGCAAACTTCATCAAAGAAAGTGGAGTAGCAGATAAAACTAAATGTAGAAAACTTATAATTCCTGGAAAAGTTGCAGTTCTTAAGGGAGATATTGAAGATAATTTACCGGGTTGGGAAGTTGTAATAGGAACAAATGAATCTATGGAACTTCCAAAATTCTTAAGAGAATTTAATGAGGAATTAAGAACAGCTAAAGCCTAATAATTAAAATAAGGAAGGGTATAATACCTTCCTTAATATAAATATTAAAAAAATATTGAATGGGGGTAATCATTAATGGAAAGATTTATGATAATAGGAGAAAGAATTCATTGTATTTCACCTACTATAAGAAAGGCATTAGAAGAGAGAAATCCTGAGCCAATTCTAAAAAGAGCTAAAGAACAAATTGATGCAGGAGCTCATTACATAGATTTTAATATAGGACCAGCAGAAAGAGATGGAGAAGAAGTAATGACTTGGGGAGTTAAGCTTCTTCAAGAAAATTTTGATAATATACCTATAGCACTTGATACTGCTAATAAAAAAGCTATAGAAGCAGGACTTAAAGTTTATAATAGAGAGAAAGGAAAACCACTTGTAAATTCTGCTGATGCAGGTCCGAGAATTGATCTTTTAGATTTAGCAGCAGAATATGATGCAAAGTGTATCGCGTTATGTGCTAAAGAAGGTATTCCAAGAGACAATGATGAACGTATGGGATATTGTACAGAATTACTTGAAAAAGGTATGATGCTTGGAATGGATCCAGAAGATATATTATTTGATCCACTTTGCCTTGTAATAAAAGGTATGCAGGAAAAACAAATGGAAGTTTTAGAAGCAATAAGAATGATGACTGAAATGGGGCTTAAAACTACAGGAGGACTTTCTAACGTATCAAATGGTGCTCCAAAACATATAAGACCAATACTAGACTCAGCTTTCTTAGCTATGGCCATGGCTAATGGATTTAGTTCAGCAATAATTAATCCATGCGATAAAGAACTTATGGATACAATAAAATCTTGTGATGTTATAAGAGGAAATATATTATACGCTGATTCTTATTTAGAATTATAAAGTTAAATTAGGGGGAATTGAGATGAGTTTATTTAAAACTATATTTACAGGTTCTAATCAAGCATTAGAAGCTGCAACAGGATTTTTAAATAAAGCAATAGATGAAAAAGGAAGAGATCATACAGTAGCTTTTCCAGATACAGCATATTCACTGCCAATTATATATGCAGCTACTGGACAAAAAATGAATACTTTAGGGGATTTAGAAGGAGCTTTAGGGATAGTTAAAAGCTTAATAGGAGAAGAAAAAGAGAACTTAGAAAATGCATTAAATGCAGGACTTGGAACTGCTGTTGCATCTGAAGTAATAGAAGCTATTAAATATGCAACTGTTGATACTCCATATACTGAGCCTTGTGCTGGACATATAACAGACTCTATTATTCGTTCTCTTGGAGTACCATTAGTTACTGGAGATATTCCAGGGGTTGCAGTTGTGCTTGGAGAATGCCCAGATTCTGAAACGGCAGCTAAAGTGATAAAAGATTATCAATCTAAAGGTTTATTAACTTTCCTTGTTGGAAAAGTAATAGACCAAGCGATAGAAGCTGATGTTAAGATGGGACTTGATTTGAGGGTAATTCCTTTAGGATATGATGTTACAGCAGTAATTCACGTTGTATCTGTTGCTGTTAGAGCAGCACTTATATTTGGAGCATTAGAGCCAGGAGATCTTGAAGGACTTCTTGATTATACTCTTAATAGAGTACCTGCATTTGTAAATGCATTTGGTCCTTTAAGTGAACTTGTGGTATCAGCTGGAGCAGGTGCTATAGCACTTGGGTTCCCTGTTATAACTGATCAAGATGTATTTGAAGTTCCAACTAGATTATTAACTCAAAAGGATTATGATAAATTTGTAGCTACTTCTTTAGAGGCTAGAGGAATAAAAATAAAAATAACTGAAATTCCAATTCCAGTTGCATTTGCTGCAGCATTTGAAGGTGAAAGAATTAGAAAAGGTGATATGTTTGCAGAGTTTGGTGGAGGAAAAACTGAATCATGGGAATTAGTAATGAAGAGAGAGCTTTCTGAAGTAGAAGATCATAAGATTGAAATAATAGGACCTGATATTGATACAATAACAGAAGTTCCAGGAAGACTTCCACTTGCAGTGTTAGTTGAAGTGGCTGGAAAGAATATGCAAGAAGATTTTGAACCAGTTCTTGAAAGACGTATTCACTACTTCATGAATTATATAGAAGGGGTAATGCATGTTGGTCAGAGAGATATTACTTGGATAAGAATAGGTAAAGAAGCTTATGAAAAAGGATTTAGATTAAATCATATAGCTGAAGTTTTATATGCTAAGATGATGGATGAATTTGATTCAGTTGTTGATAAGTGTCAAGTAACTATAATTACTGATTCTGAAAAAGTATCAGAACTTAGAGGTAAATATGCTACACCAAGATATAATGCAAGAGATGAAAGGTTAGCATCTTTAACAGATGAAAGTGTAGATACTTTCTACTCTTGTAATCTTTGTCAATCATTTGCTCCAGCACACGTATGTATAGTAACTCCAGAAAGACTAGGTCTTTGTGGTGCTGTAAGTTGGCTTGATGCTAAAGCAACTAAAGAATTAGATCCAACAGGGCCATGTCAACCTGTACCAAAAGAAGGAGTAGAAGATGAAGTTAAAGGGGTTTGGAGTGCTGTAAATGAAACTGTTGCTCAAATATCTCAAGGTGCAGTAGAAAGAGTTACACTTTATAGTATAATGGAAGACCCTATGACTTCTTGTGGATGCTTTGAGTGTATTTGTGGAATAATGCCTGAAGCAAATGGACTTGTAATAGTAAACAGAGAGCATGGTGGAATTACTCCGCTTGGAATGACATTTGGAGAATTAGCATCAATGACTGGTGGTGGAGTTCAAACACCTGGATTCATGGGCCATGGTAGACAATTTATTTCTTCGAAAAAGTTTATTGCTGCTGAAGATGGAACTAGAAGAATAGTTTGGATGCCAAAAGAATTAAAAGATTATGTAAGAGAAAAATTAGATGCTACTGCTAAAGAATTGTATGGAATAGAAAACTTCACAGATATGATTTGTGATGAAACTATATCAACAGATTCTGAAGGGGTATTAGCATTCCTAGAAGAAAAAGGACATCCAGCATTAGAACTTGAACCTGTTATGTAATCTAAAAGGGGGTATTGCAATGAACTATCCATCTGATTTAAAATATGCTAAAAATCATATTTGGGTTAAAATAGAAGGAAATGAAGCATATATTGGAATAACTGATTATGCTCAAGATCAATTAGGTGAAATACTATTTGTTGAAATGCCAGAAGTAGGAGATGAAATATCAAAAGGAGAAGAATTTGGAGTAGTTGAATCTTCAAAGGTAGCTTCTGATTTAGTAGCTCCTATAACTGGAGAAGTACTTGAAATAAATGAAAAATTAGATGATGAACCTGAATATATAAATGAAGATGCATATGATGCATGGATTGTAAAAGTTAAAATAGCTGATGAAAGTGAATTAAATGAACTATTAGATTCATCTAATTATGAAACTGCTTTAGCATAATTTGGAAGGGGTTGTCTTGAAAGAGTCAGCCCCTTTAACTATATTTTTAAAAGTTCCATATATTGGAGGGATATGTTATGGTAAAAGTAATATTTAAACCAGAAAATATAGAGATTAGCTGTGAATATGGGGACAATTTATTGGAAGTTGCTAGAAAAGCGAATGTTTTTATAGATGCACCTTGTAATGGCAATGTGTCCTGTGGAAAATGTAAAGTTAAACTGATAAAAGGAAAAGTAGATACTAAAAAAAGTCATCATATAAAAGATGAAGAATGGGATGAAGGATATATTTTAGCTTGTAATTCTAAGGTAATAGAAGATGTAGAAATTGAAGTTCCTTCAAAATTATCATCATCAATGAATAAGATGAAAATAGAAGATTTATCAACTGAAAGAGATAAACAAATATTTGAAAAATCAAAAAAACTAATATTAGATAACAACATGAAGTTTAAATCTTATGTTAGAAAAGATTATATAGAAATAGATATTCCAAATCTTGATGATAATATATCTGACTTTGATAGAATAAAAAGACACTTAAAGAATAACTTAGGATATACAAAAGTATTTTGCAGACTTCAAATGCTTAGAAAAATACCACATATATTAAGAAAAGGTAGTTTTAAGGTAACTATAACTCATATACCAAGAGGTAGTGATAGAACTACTATAGTTAATATGGAAGCAGGAGATACTACTGATAGACTTTATGGAATAGCACTAGATATAGGTACTACATCAGTAGCGGCATGCCTTGTTGACCTTTATAAAGGAGAACTTCTTGCTAAAGCTTCTTCTGGGAATGCTCAAATAAAATACGGAGCTGATGTTATAAATAGAATAATATATGCAACGAAAAAAGATGGACTTGAAAAATTAAATCATGCAATAATACATGAAACTATAAATCCTCTTCTTAAGAAAATGTGTAAAGATTCAGGTATTGATAAGGATGAGATAATAGCTTTTGTATGTGCAGGAAATACTACAATGTCTCATTTGTTACTTGGTGTTTATCCAGATTATTTAAGACTTGAACCGTATATACCAACTTTTTTAAGAGCACCATTTATAAAAGCTTCAGAGCTTGAACTTAATATAAATCCTGAAACCTTTTTATATATAGTTCCATCAGTTGCAAGTTATGTTGGAGGAGATATTACAGCAGGAGTTTTATCATCTGGGATTTGGTCATCTGAGGAAAATGTTCTTTTTATAGACTTAGGGACAAATGGAGAAATTGTGTTTGGAAATAAAGATTATTTAATGACTTGTGCCTGCTCTGCTGGACCTGCATTTGAAGGTGGAGAAATAAGCTGTGGAATGAGAGCAGCAAGTGGAGCTGTTGAAAAAGTTGAGATAAATAGAGATACATTTGAGCCAATCTTGAAAATAATAGGAAGTAATCAGCCAGAAGGAATATGTGGTTCAGGAATTATAGATTTAATATCAGAAATGATGATTAGTGGAATTATAGATAGAAGAGGAAAAATAAATAAAAATATAAATTCTAATAGAATTAGATTTGATGAGCATGGAATAGGAGAATATATAGTTGCTTTTAAAGAAGATTACGAAATTGAAAAGGATATAACTATAACTGAAGTAGATATTGACAGCTTTATAAGAGCTAAAGGAGCTGTTTATTCTGGGGCAGCTACTCTAATTACAAGCCTTGGAATGGACTTTAGCATAATAGATAAGGTATATATTGCAGGTGGGATAGGAAATAGCTTAGATATTGAAAAATCAATACTTATTGGACTTCTTCCAGATATAGATAGAAGTAAGTTTTCATATATAGGAAATAGTTCTTTAATGGGATGTTACTTAACATTAATGAGTGAAGATGCTCGATATAAATTAGAAGAATGCGCCAGTTCTATGACTTATGTTGAACTAAGTGTTTATCCTAGTTATATGGATGAATTTGTATCTGCTTGTTTTTTACCTCATACTAATATAGAGAATTTTCCTACAGTTAAAAATATATTGGAGGACTAATATGAAACTAAAAGATAAAATGAAAAAAGCATTAAAAATAAAAGAAGATAACTTTGGTAATAAAATTAATTTTTCTTATCCTAATAAAACTTTAGCAGTAACTATAACTGGAAATGAATGCAGTTTAAAGTGTGCTCATTGCAATGGTCATTATCTAAAGAATATGACTCCAATAGATAATTTATATGAAAAAATAAAAAAAAGAGATATAAAGAGTTTTCTTATAAGTGGAGGATGCTCTTTTACTGGAGATGTTCCAATAAATAGATACATAGATGAAATTAAAAATCTAAAAAAACAAGGCTATAGATTGAATGCACATTTAGGTCTTATGAGTGAAGAATATATAAAAAATATAGTTAAATATTTAGATGTTGTTTCTTTTGATTTGGTTTTAGATGATGCTACTATAAAAGAAGTTTATAAAATAAACAAGACTAAAGAAGATTATATAAATACATATAAAATATTAAATAGATATGCAAAAGTAATTCCTCATATATGTATAGGGCTTAATAAAGGAAAAATAAAAGGGGAATATGAAATATTAAAATTTTTAGAAAATGAAAATCCGAAGGGGATAACGTTTATAGTACTTATTCCTACTAAAGAAACAGAGTATGAAAATGTAGCCCCTCCTAAAATAGAAGATGTAATAGATATAATTTGTGAAGCTAGAATTAAATTTCCTAATATACCGATAAATTTAGGATGTATGAGGCCAAGAGGTGAATATAGAAAAAAATTAGATGAAATGGCAGTTTCTTCTGGTGTTAATAATATAGTTTTACCATCTAAAGAAGCCTTTAATAAAGCTATGAAACTTGGATATGACATACAAAAATTAGAGGAGTGCTGTGTATTATGATTAGAGTATCTTGTGGAACTGCCATGGAGCTGAATATTTTAAATGGAAAATTAGATATAGCTCCAACTACAGCTTATTTGATGATAGGAAATAAATGTAACAATAAATGTGCATTTTGCTCACAATCTATAGAAAGCACCTCAAGAAAAGATAAGCTTTCTAGAGTATTATGGCCAGAATTAAAAAAAGAAGACTTAATTAATGCTTTTTTAAATTATAAAGAAAATAATATAAAGAGGATATGCCTTCAAGTTATGGGGAGTAATGAAGCATTAAAAGAAGCAATGGATTTTATAAAATATATAAAGTCTAATTTAGATATTCCAATATCTGTTTCAGCTAAGGTTGAAAATGAATATGATTTAAAAGAATTACTTGAAATTGGTGTAGATAAGATTGGAATAGCAATAGATGGAGCCAATAAAGAAGTGTATGAAAAGGTAAAGGGAACTAATTTTGAACAAAAAATAGAATTTATAAAAAATATGGGAAGTAAGTATAAAGGAAAAATAAGTACTCATATTATAGTAGGACTTGATGAAACTCATGAGGATATATTTATATTATATGAAGATTTAATAAAAAATAGTGTAACTGTTAGCTTGTTTGCATTTACTCCCGTAAGAGGGACAAAGCTTGAAAAACATGAGCCACCTTCTATAGAAAGCTACAGAAGAGTTCAACTTATGACTTATTTAATTAAAAAAGGGTATGAAAAAGATAGTTTTAAATTTGAAAATGGATATTTAACATCCATATCACCTATAGATACAAAAATTTATGAAGAAATAAAAAAAGGTATTCCATTTAAAATATCAGGATGTAAAGATTGTAATAGACCATATTACAATGAAAGACCAGGAGGAACAATATATAATTATTCTAGAAATTTAAATGATAATGAATGTATAAAGGTTATTGATGAATTGAATATAAAATTAGAGGTGATATAATTGGAAAAGTGGAGAGTTATAAAAAATGAAACATATGATGCATATATGAATATGGCAATAGATGAAGCTATAATGACAGCTTATAGTGAAGGAAAAGTAGATCCAACTCTTAGATTTTATACATGGAATCCAGCTTGTATTAGCATTGGATATTTTCAAAAATTAGAAAAAGAAATAGATTTAAATAAGTGTAAAGAGCTTAATATAGATTATGTGAGAAGAAGTACAGGAGGAAGAGCGGTACTTCATGATGATGAACTTACATATAGTATAGTAGTTAGTGAAAATCATCCTTTAATGAATGGAGGAATAACTAAATCTTATAAATTTATAAGTGAAGGGCTTTGTAAAGGGTTAAATTTATGTGGAATTAAAACAGATGAATTATCAAGAGGGGAGAGAATAGGAAGAGATAATCTATCATCGGCTTGCTTTAATGCTCATTCAGCTTACGAAATAACTATTAATAATAAAAAAGTTGTAGGAAGTGCTCAAACTAGAAAGGATGGTATAATTCTTCAGCATGGATCTATAATATTAAATTTTGATGTGAATAAGTTATTTTCGGTTATAAAGATAGATGATGAAAGAAAAAAAGAAAGACTTATAAGGTTTACAGCAAACAAAGCTAGTGGGATAAAAAATGAAACAAGAATTAAAATAGATATTAATATATTACAAGAAAATATAGTTAAAGCTTTAAAAGAACATTTTAAAGTGGAATTTTATGAATGTAATCTTACAGAATACGAGATAAGTATTGCAAATGAGCTTTATAAAAAGTATTCAAGTGATGATTGGAATAAGAAGAGATAATGCAGACTTATAGAATTATTTTTTAAAAGACATAGATTGTTTTTAGTGGTTTAAGTTAACCTAAATAAAAAGCAATGATATGTCTTTTTTTACTAAGTAATAGTTTATTAAAAAAATATTTAAAAATTCGCAAAAATGAATATGCAAACGATTGCATAGATGATATAATATTAAAGAAAGTAATAAAATAAATAAGTAAAGGGGATGTCATATGAATAAGAAAAAAATTATTAGTAGAATTACTGTTTTTTTGATAATTTTAAGTATGCTTGTATTATCAAATACAAGTAACTTTTATTCTTATGCACAAGAAAATAATTTTACATCTAATGTAATGGCTCCACTTCATGTTGATGATTGGAATCAATTTGAATATGAATTAGCCATGGCAAAAGATATGGGAGTAGATGCAGTAAGTGTTGATGTTTGGTGGGGAGATGTAGAAGAATACGATAATCAATTTGATTGGAATTATTATGATTGTGTATTTAAAAAAATAAAGGAAGCAGGGCTTAAGATTGTTCCAATTATGTCTTTTCATCAATGTGGAGGAAATGTAGGAGATAGTTATAATTCATATCTTCCAAGTTGGGTATGGGATAAATACAATGGAAAAATATATATGAAAAGAACACTTAAGTATGATGATTTAAAATATAAAAGTGAATTAGGAAATACAAGCGCTGAATATTTATCATTGTGGGTAGATGATTTAGTAAGTAATGAATATATAGATTTTATGAATGCTTTTGAAGAATATTTTAAGGGATACAAAGATGATTTTGCAGAGATTAATATAAGTTGTGGACCAGCAGGAGAACTTCGTTACCCTTCTTATAATGCTCACGATAATAATAATTTTTATAGTGGATTTCCTAATAAAGGATATTTGCAATGTTATTCTGATTTGGCACAAGAAGATTTTAGAAAATGTATGTTAGAAAAGTATAAAAATTTACAAGGAGTAAATAAAGCTTGGGGATTGAATTTAAATAATATAATGGAAATAACACCACCTATGGATGGAGGTAATTTTTTCTATGGAGAAGGAAAAGCATATTTAAATTCATCATATGGAAAAGATTTTATTGAATGGTATAACAAGAGATTGGTTAATCATGGGAGAAATATGATTACTTATGCTTTAAAATCATTTGACGATGAATTATCAGATGTTCAATTGGGAATTAAAATTCCAGGTATTCATTGGCAGATAAATAATGGAAATTATCCTAGAACAGCAGAAATTAATGCAGGAATTATTAATACTAATTTTAGCGAACAAAATGGATATGGATATAATCCAATTATGCAGATGATAAAAGATTTTAATGGAAAAGTAATACTTCATTTTACATGTTTAGAAATGAATGATGGAAATGGAGGAGAATATACATCAGCAGCTAAAACATTAGTTGGATGGGTAGGTGATACTGCAAATGATAATGGGGTAGAAATTAAAGGAGAAAATGCTTTAAATGTAGGAAATGATGATAAACAATTTTGGGATAATATAAAAGATGGGGTAGATAATCATCATTATAATGGAATTACAATTTTAAGAATGAATGATGTTGTATATGGAGATTCAAATAAATATTATCATGAATTAATAAACAGTAAAAAAGTAAAGTCAAATAATGAAGGAAGCATTACGTTTAGAGTTAACAATGCAAATACAAATTTTGGAGAAGAAATATATGTAGTTGGAAATCAGCCACAACTTGGGAATTGGGATCCAAATAAAGCAGTAAAATTATATACGTACAATTATCCTTCGTGGACTGTAACTGTAGAAGGATTTGAAAAGGGAAGTGAAGTAGAATTTAAGTTTATCAAAAAATCAGAAAATGGAGTGACTTGGGAAAATATTGAAAATAATAGAAAATACAATGTAAATAGTGGAGTGGGAGAATATATAGTAGATTGGAACGATAAAAGATAAAGTTTGTTTATAATTATATTGACTATGAATATTTTAGCGTGATATACTTAAATTGGAATTAAATATAAAAAATTGAAATTATGAAGATTTCTTTAATGCTTCTGAAGAAGCTTTAGAGGAATCTTTTTGCTTATTTACAAGTTACCTATTAATTTATTAAAATATAATTAGAAAGAAGTATAAATTATATATATTGGAGGGATTATTGTGTGTGAATCAACAGCTTATTTGTTTAGAGAAGATGGGCTTGAAAAAATAATGGATAATGTTGTATATATGAAACCAGAAGATGGAAAAGTATACTTATCTGATCTTTTGGGAGAACAAAAAATAGTAGATGGAGAGGTTAAGGAAATTAGACTTATAGATCATAAAATAATAATACAAGAAAAATAGATTAAAATACTTGGGGGATAAAATATGATTATAGCAGTAATAGATGGAATGGGAGGAGGAATAGGCTCTCAAATAGTATCGAATCTAAGAGACGAGCTTCCTTCTTATATAGAAATATATGCACTAGGAACTAATTCAACAGCTACTTCAGCTATGATGAAAAGTCATGCGAATAAAGGAGCTACAGGAGAAAATGCGATATGTGTTTCTTGTAAAAAGGCAAATATTATAATAGGTCCTATATCTATAGTAATACCTAATTCTATGATGGGAGAAGTAACTAGCAGAATGAGTGAATCTATATGTGATGCAGAAGGAATGAAAATACTTCTTCCATTAATGCCTGAAAATTTTGAAGTAGTAGGACTTGAGAATAAGCCTTTAATGCTTTTAATAAAAGATGCAGTTAAGCTTATAAAAAAAGAGTTTAATATATAGGTAGTTGCAAAATAGAGTGAAAGGTTATCCACAGAAAAATTGAGTTGAAATTACTAAATAGAAAGAGTTATTAACAGTAATATTCAAAAAAAGACGCAGTTAAATAAAGGTTCAGTAAAACCTTTTTAAAAAGGATATAGAGTTTAAAAAAACTTAAGCAATTAAAGATTTAATAGCAAGAGGATTGTGGATATTGTTAGTCTTAAACATTAAAACAAACGCAACTAACTGAGAAATACAAGCCAGTAAAACATCAGCTTTTAAAGAAACAGTATTTCTAACTTTAGATGATTTGATTTGAATAAAGTTTTTTAGTTGAGAAATAGACCTTTCA
>NZ_FRAE01000106.1 GCF_900142235.1 Tepidibacter formicigenes DSM 15518
CCAAATTATAAAGGATATGGCGGCATAGCCAAGTGGTAAGGCAGAGGACTGCAACTCCTTCATCCCCAGTTCAAATCTGGGTGCCGCCTCCATTTTTTTTTAATTTTAATATATGCGCCTATAGCTCAACTGGATAGAGTGTCTGACTACGAATCAGAAGGTTGGGGGTTCGAGTCCCTCTGGGCGCACCACATTAAAATGGGCTCATAGCTCAGCTGGGAGAGCACCTGCCTTACAAGCAGGGGGTCACAGGTTCGAGCCCTGTTGAGCCCACCAGTAAAATAAGGCTCTTTGTCAAATACTGTTGGTAAAGAGAATCACAAAGTTAATTGTTGGCCGTTTAAAATAGAATAGGTTTTAGACGGCTTTTAATTTTAGTAAATCTTGACTTTCAAATGCAACCCTTTTTATCACCTTAATTTTATTATTAATTCTTTCGATTAATCCATTTGTATAATCCCATTCAAATAGATTTTTTATATAGTCTTTATACTTTTTAATAGATTTAATAGATGTTTTCATATAATCAGATATATCTGAATGATTATTGTTAAGAATGTTCTCAAGCGACTTATAATTATTTGTTTTAACAGCGTGTAAAATACTTTGATAAAGGTTATATGAAGTTTTTAGTTCATGATTCTCGTCTTTTTATACAAAAAATTAGTGTTAGTTTTCACCAACACTAAATATTATAGACCCAAAAGAGAGAGCTGTATATAGCTCTCTTTTTTACATAGCATTTTTGTATATTGTCATTATATCTTCTAAAGAAGCTTGCTTAGGATTAGTTAGACCACAAGCATCTTTTAGAGCGTTTTCAGAAAGTGTTTTTATATCTTCTTCTTTAGCTCCTAATTCTTCTAAACCAGAAGGAATTCCTATATCTAAAGATAATTTTCGTATAGAATTTATAGCTCTTTCAGATGCTTCTTGAGGAGTAAGATTTTCTATATTTTCTCCCATGGCTTTAGCTATATCTATAAATCTTTCAGGAACTATTTTAGCATTGTATTCTTGAACATGCGGGAGTAAAATTGCATTACATACGCCATGTGGAAGGTCGTAAAATCCTCCTAATTGATGAGCCATAGCATGAACATATCCAAGACTTGCATTGTTAAATGCCATACCAGCTAAAAATTCAGCATAAGCCATTTTGTCTCTAGCTTCTTGATCTTGTCCATTCTTAACAGCTTTTCTTAAATACTTAGAAATTAATTCTATAGCCATTAAAGCACATGTATCTGTAATAGGAGTTGCTTCAGTTGAAACATATGCTTCTATTGCATGGGTTAATGCGTCCATTCCTGTAGCAGCAGTTAAAGATTTTGGCATGTTTATCATAAGTAAAGGATCGTTTACTGCTATAGTAGGTGTTGTATGGTAGTCAACTATAGCCATTTTTATATGTCTATCTTCATCTGTAATTATACAAAATCTAGTCATTTCACTAGCTGTTCCGGCAGTTGTATTAATAGCAACTAGAGGAATCATAGGTTTAGTAGATTTATTTACTCCTTCGTAATCTTTTATAGAACCGCCGTTAGATGCAACTATTCCAATACCTTTTGCACAGTCATGAGGGGATCCACCACCAAATGATATTATTAAGTCACAATTATTTTCTTTTAATAAAGCTAAACCATCTTCAACATTTTTAACTGTTGGATTAGGTTGTGTTTTATCAAATATTACATATCCTATATTATTATCAACTAAAACTTTAGTTAATTCATTTACTAATCCTATTTCAACTAATATTTTATCTGTTACAATTAGTGCTTTTTTTAGACCTAAAGAAGAAATTTCTTCACCAGCATCTTTTAAAGATCCAGGTCCCATTAAATTTATAGATGGCATATAAAATTTGTAAGTTTTATTCATAATAAAAAACCTCCTTAAGTAAAGTAGTTAAAAAATTAACTTGAAAAGTTATATCTATAATTTTAAAATATAAAGTACTAGAAAAACTAATTCAAAATTTTAAAAAGTATGTCTAAATTAAAAATAACATGTAAATTTTATAAAAATAAAGAAGGAAAGGAGCAATTATGCTTAATAGTTTTGATAGAAATTTAGAACTTTTAGATGGGTTAGAGACAGAATATATGAGGCTTTTGTATTATGATTTTTCACAGCCATATAAAGGGAATTATAAATCTTATGAAAGCAATAGAATATGTACTATACTAAATGGAGAAAAAAAAGTAAAAATAAACGAAAAGGAAGCTTTTTGTTATGGAAAAGAAGAATTTGTAATATTACCTGCATATTCTCAAGTTCATATGGAAATTAATATACCAACAAAAGCTTTAGTATTAGAAATAAAAGAAGATGTAATAAAAAACATAACTAATAAAGTAAGTTTGGATTTTCAAATAGATATGAAAAATAGAGATGAGAGACTATTTGTTGGTAATAAAACAAACGATGTTAAACTATTAATAGAGAAAATATTAAATACTTATTACTCGTTAGAAAAAAATAAATCCTTCTTAATGGATCTATATCTTCAAGAAATGATATACAATGTATTAAAAATAAAGGGAGCAGATATAATATTAAGAAAAGAGGATAAACATCCTATATTTTTAGCTATAAATTATATGAAAGAAAATTATGATAAAAATATAAAAATAAAGGATATTGCTAATGGTTTAAATATGTCTGAATCAAATTTTTCTATTTACTTCAAAAAGATAACGGGAATAACTCCAAAAAAATACTTGAAAAATATAAAATTAAATAAAGCTATAGAGCTTTTAAAAGAAAATAATGTTACAGAAGTAGCTTTTGATTTAGGGTATGAAAATATATCTTATTTCATAAGTGAATTTAAAAACAAATATGGATATACTCCTAAACAATATCAAAAAAATATTTAAAGCCTATAAGGGCTTTTTTTAATTTAGAAATAAAATTTGATATATTTAATTAATAACTAAGTATAAATTTAGGTATAAAAGTTTAAAATCTAATATATAAATTTTGAAGGAGGGGATGATTATGAATATAAATTTTTTTAAGAAAGAAATTAATGATGATGAAGAATTTATGAATGATTTGAAAAGCGCATATTTAGATTTAAAATCTGCAGAATCTTTTTTTGAAAATGTTAAAGATCCTGACTTGGTAGATTATGCTATATTTAGATTAGAAGCTGCAAAATCTAGATATTCTTATTTTTTAAGAAAAGCAAAAGAAAAAGGAATAATTTATAAAGGAGCATATAATGCATAATATAGGAATCTATAGTAGGTTATTTTCATATAATTTACAGGGGGGGTATTATGGATGTTCTTTTACAAATAAAAGTCATATTATTATATGGGGTAATTTTATTAAGTATTTATACGATTTTTTTAATAATAATAGGACCATTAAAATTTTTAGGGAAAATAGGAGTTAGAATATTATTTGGAGGAATATGTCTATTTGCTTTAAATTATATATTAAATATGTTACATATTAATTTTGACATAGGAGTAAATTTACTAACATCTTTAGTAACAGGATATCTAGGAGTATTTGGAGTATTAGCAATATCTTTAATAAAATATTTTTTATAAATAATAGAGAACTATATAATTTCTACGAGTGATTTTAGGAAGTTTAAAGGATTTTTTGGTACTGTGAAATTTCAATAAAATTTATATTTTAGTATCTAAATAAAATTTTTTATTATATATTAAAGAAAAGCAAATATTATGCTTTTCTTTTTTTTATATATTATTTATAATGGGAAATTAATAAATATTTTATATTAACAATAAGGAGAGGATTTTATGTTTGTTATTTTTAAAGATGAAATAGTAAATAGTAATGATATAAGAAAAGTAATAGAAGAAAATAGTAATTTTATGATTACAGAAGATATGAGTTTAAGATCTAAAAGAGAAGATATAGTAGCATTTAATATGTCTATTAATATTGACATTTTAAATGAAATACTTAAAGATGATGGATATGACATTGGAGATGAAAATAAAGAAGACTTACTTGATGAATATATGGATTTAGCAGATACATTAGCTTTTGAATTAGAAGAAGTTATGCCTGAAAAATCTATAGTAAAGGCTTATTCGTATAAATACGATGAATTAGCAAACACTATAAAAGTGGTCTTTGCTATGGCCCATAAAGAACTAGGTGATTTAAAATTAAAAGATATAATAAAAAGACTTTTAACTTTAGTATCATAAATATATAAAATGTTTGTATTGAAAAACTTCATAGTGGCAATAATACATTGTAAAAGTTAAAATATAGGAGGTATCGCTATGGAGTTAATGATTAGAAATTCTTTAGGAAATATTAAAGCTAAAGCACTAAGAAAAAAGGGAATTGTTCCTGGTGTTTTATATGGTAAAAATATGGAACCTATTTCTGTTGCTGTAGATAAGAAAGAGTTAAAAAGGGTCTATCAACAAAAAAAGGAAAGTGAAGTTTTTGATATAAATTTAGATGGTCAAACACATACTGTTTAT
The DNA here is from genome assembly GCF_900142235.1 of Tepidibacter formicigenes DSM 15518. Lineage (GTDB taxonomy): Bacteria > Bacillota > Clostridia > Peptostreptococcales > Peptostreptococcaceae > Tepidibacter > Tepidibacter formicigenes. The sequence goes on from NZ_FRAE01000106.1 coordinate 4,491, forward strand.
ATTCACGAAGTTCAAAGAGATGTTATAGATGATAAAGAATTTACTCACTTTGATTTACATAAGGTAACAAATGAAGATTTTATTCATACTCATGTTCCTGTAGTATTAGTAAATAAAGATGAAATAGAAAGTCAAGGACTTGTAGTTCAACAGCAACTTTTAGATGTTGAAGTAAAATACCCTGTATATAATACAACAAAACAAATAAATGCAGATATGTCACAGCTTTATAATGGTGGTTCTTTAACTGTTGCAGATTTAGCTGTACCTCAAGGCGTTTCAGTTCTAGAGGATACAAATGCTATAGTGGCATCTGTAAGTTATCCTAAAATGTATGAACCAGTAGAAGATATAGATGAAGCTGAATAATTTGTTTATTCAGCTTCACTAAAAAAATATTAAAAAAAGTGTTGACGAAATTAAATAAAGATGATATATTATTACTTGTCCTCGACAAGGGGAAAAACAAATTGAACTTTGAAAATTAAACAGTAGGTCATAATGAATCACACCAAGTGATTCTGGATATAAAACATGAA
>NZ_FRAE01000018.1 GCF_900142235.1 Tepidibacter formicigenes DSM 15518
TTTTTTTAATGTTACTTTAGTCATCTCTTCATCTCTCTTTTTTCAATACTTATACATATATTTTAGCAAGTTTTCCACAGATTTTGAAATTTTATAATTTCCTACTTAATATAAAAAAGTCTTTATTCTAAAGATTTTAAATGTAGGCTTTTTTGAAATTCATAACGAAAATTATATTTATCCACAATTCAAAAGGATTATAATTTCCTATTCATTATAAAAATTTAGTTCATATTAAAGAATTTTCTTAAAAGGTTACCTTTAAGAAAATTCTTAATATGAACTTTTATAAAATAACCTTAACTATTTTCCTTAGCTAACATTTCTCTTCTTTTATTTACTAAGAATGTAGCCACATGAATACCTTTACTTCCTCTACCAAAACCTGCGTCAACACCTTGTTTTACTGCAATTTCTGGTGTGACTTGTGTTCCTCCACAAGCAATCATAATTTTATCTCTAACCCCTTTTTCTACAGCATACTCATGTAATCTCTTCATATTTTTATAGTGAATGTCATCATGACTTATGATAGTTGATGCAAGTATAGCATCAGCATTTAATTCTATAGCTGCATCTACCAGTTTCTCTACCGGACAAGAAGTTCCAAGATACTCAACTTCTATACCCCATTTTTCTATACCACCATGCTTAATATCTATAACTTCACGAAGTCCTACTGAATGCTCATCTTCTCCAACTGTTGCTGCAACAACCTTCATAGGCCTTTTCTCAATTTCTTCCCAAAGTTCTTCATCACTCATTATTTCAGGCTCTGGAGGTATTTCTAATTTACTTATATCAATATCTGCATCAAGTTTACCTTTTATTTGTACTCTTGTTCCTTCAGATGGATGCATAATTTCAAGATGTATAACTTCTGAATCTTTAAGGTTCATTTTCTTAGCAAATTCTATAGCTGCAAATTCAGCTACCCTTTTACTTGTTGGAAGGAACAATTCAACTTGAACAGTTCCATCAGCAAGCCATTCTACCTCTGGTTTAATAAGATTTGAATTTCTGTACTTTTCGCTTTCATCTAAACGATTAAATACATTATCATTTTCATCAAGTTCATCTATGTAAACTATCTTTTCAGGTTTTTCAAATGTACATCCTCCAATTAAACTCGATGGATTATCTACAGCATTTTCATCATATTGAGCAATATTATTGTATCCATAGTGAGCAGTTACAGGTGCCATATAATCTTCATCTCTTTCAAATACTGTACCTGCACCTATACCACCATTTATTTTCCTTACTATACCGTCTCCATTTCTTTCTGGATACATACCAGAATCTACAAAGAATCCTTTTTCTACTGCTTCAAAGTATCCTCCTGCTTCAAGCATTTCTTCCATATAAAGAACTGCTCTTTCTTTCAATTCTCTAACTTTTTCTGGTAAATAACCGTCTTTTTTAAGTTCAACCATTTCAAGCAATCCATCAAGTCCTACTAATGTTTGTTTAGCTGTATCACAAGCCTCTATATTATACATATGCCATGGCACATTTCTTCCTTCGTCAGGAGTAATAGTTGATTGAATATCAGCTCTTGTTAATTTTGAAATCATCATGTTCATAACATGAGTTACTGTAGCTTCTCTTGATGAAGATGTTATATATTTTGTATTTTGTTGTGCTCTCATTTTATATTCATCAAATAAATCTCTAAGTGCAACAGCATATGGAAGATCATATTTTACACATGGTACAGGTGCTGCTGAAGGTGGTACTGTCGAAAGACAAATATTTTCCTTTTTCATGCCAACTTTATATGAAAAAATTGAATTTATAGCATGTTGAACCATAAGTTCTGGCATAACCTTCCATGCATCTCTTGCAGTTGCATTTGCATTATGAGCACCATCTATTTGAGCAATGTCTGCCCATACCATAACCTTTTTAGATTCTGCTGCATCAACAAATGATCTTACCATGTTAATGTTTCTATATAAAACGTTATATTGAGGATCCTGATGAGCACCATTCACTCCTTCTTCAGCAAACATTACAGCTATATCAGGACCTGCTACTCCTGATACATATGAATGGTAATTTATTGGCCTTCCTATTTCTTCTTCAATAAAATCTAATGCTTTTCTTTGAGCTCTAACTTGTTTTCTTGTTACAGGAATACCACCTATACCTTGAGGACTCCCTTCTATAAGACCATCATAATGAGACTGTCCTGCAGTTCTAATAACCATTATATGATCCGCTCCATGCCATGCAGCCATTCTCATTCTTCTAATATCATCTTCAAATCTACCTGAAGCAATTTCTGTAGTAATCGTTTCTTTAGGTTGAGGATCTAAATTTTCAAAATACTGAACAGCAGATGGAATACCCACAGAGTTTTTAAGTGGTGTAGAACAATCTGAATATTTATGTCCTCCCATTTCAATTTCCTTATTTTCTCTCCAAGTCCATCCTTTTCTTTTAGGTCTATAGTTTTCTAAATCATTAAGTATATTTCTTATGTCTAACTTTTCGTTTGGATTTAATTTTTCCATTTTTCTTTCCCCCCTTTTAAAATTTTTATACTGTCATATCAGCATTTTCTTTTTTAAATATTTCCATTGCATAATCCCAATGATTTCCTTCTATCATCTCAAGACCAGCCTGTCTTATAGGTATATTTTTATCTCTAGAAACTCTATAAACAATATGGCCTACACCCTTGCTTATTAACCCTCTATCTATTGCTCCTTCAACTAAAGGCTTTGCTTCTAAACTTGAAAATCCCATTCTAAGAAGTATAGAACGCTCTACTGATGGTGTTGTGTTATTTTTAGCAAGTTCTAGCATTGGTTCTACAATTTTTTCTGCAAGTTCCCAAAATCTTTTATACAATTCTTCATCTGATAAATTTGCTAAATGTTTTCTTCTTTCATTAAAATCATCTGCTCTTTTCAAAACTTACACCCCCAAATTTTCTTGTAAATATTTTATATTTAGTTCATCCAATACTTTTTTTACAAACTCTTCACTTGATTTAGTGTCTTTAATTAAAAACTCTAAATCTTCACTGCTAACATTAGTTACATTTGTTTTTTCTATGCAGTTTTTTATATAAGATTTTTTTATTTTATTTAAATCAATATCTCTAGCTTTTATATAAGATGGATGTTCTGGAAATATTATATTTTCTCCAGGTATCTCATCTTGTGGATTTCCAAATTTTATTTCGATTCCATTTTCTCTTGCAAATGTAAGCTGCGGTTGAATATGTTTTCCTGCACCTGTATATTCAGTTTCTTGAACAACAATTATCTTATCTTCATCAAGTTCTTGAGCTATAGAAAAAGCAGCAGCAAGTGATGTATTTCCAGCAGGACCTCTTTCAAGTCCTTCAAGCTGAGCTAGTGCTTCAGTTATATAAAATACTTCACCTTGATTTATAGTTACATATCTATCCATATATCTAAGAGGTCTTCCTGCTGATCTTGGAACATCCGATCTATCTGGCCATGTAGAAAATGGTATTCCAAATCCAGTATGTCCTGTTGTAAATGATTTCTTATTAAATTGAGAATCAGAAGCCATATGAAGCCCTTTTAAATTAACACTAGCCCCTATTACCTTTGTATCAAACGCCCCAGCTTTTATAAGTCCTCTTGCAGTACCGGTTAGATTACCTCCTCCTGCATTTGTACAAACAACAACATCAGGGTCTCTTCCTTCTTTTTCTCTAAACTGCATAGCAAGTTCATATCCAAGAGTTTCAACTCCAGCAATACCAAATGGAGTATAAAGTGATGCATTAAAATATCCTGTTTCTTCAAGTAATCTTAAAAATGTATAAAAAAGCTCAGGACCTACTGTAAGCTGAACAACTTCAGCACCATATGCTTCACATTTTCTAGCTTTTTCTATAATTTCAGGCTGACCTTTTCCTTTACTGTCATAACATTCTTGAACAATTATACATTTAAGTCCATGCATTGCTGCCTGAGATGCAACAGCTGCACCATAATTACCACTAGTTGCAGCAATTACTCCCTTATATCCTAATCTTTTAGCATGATATACAGCATTAGCAGCACGTCTTGCTTTGAAACTTCCTGAAGGATTAGATGCTTCATCTTTAATAAATATTCTTGCCCCTTTTCCTTTTGGAGAAACTTTTCTTGATAGCTTAGTTAAATTTTTAAGTTCAATTATAGGTGTATTTCCAATAGATACATTTTTTTGTATACTTTGCATCTCATCTAATGTATATCCTATTTCTTTCATCATTTTTTCATAATCAAATGCAATTGTTCCAGATTCAAATGCTTCATAATCTATTCCAACTGCATTTTTCATTATTTTATTTCTTCTAGACATTACCCCAAGATAACTCATATCTTTATTCACGGTCTTCACCTCCAAATGTAATATCTTTTAACTGAAGACCTATTTTTAAAAGCTCTGGTACACATTTTCCATAATCGTGCTTATAATAAGGGTTTATATCAATAAGTCTTCCCCTTACAATTCTTCCTGTCATAGTAGTAATTTCAACTTCATCATCTACTGATGCATCATGATTTATAAATCCTTTTACCCACATTTCAAGTGGGACTTCTTTTGTATCATCAGGAACTTGCGGTGCTCTTTCTTCAGGCTTTAATACAATATTATGAATTAAAACCCAATCTCCTTTTTTTGCATTCATTCAAATCCCCCCTACTCACAGCAGCACTTACATTCTCTTTCTTCAACTAAATCTCTCATATCTCCCATAATCGCTCTTGGAACTGGTATATCAAGCATTGTCTTAAGTCCTGGTCTTGCATTTATAACATGAGGAATACTATTTACACACATAGCTATAGTACCTATTCCACCTGGAATTTCAGGCTTTATTTGAAGTGAAATATCTGGATTTCCTTTAATCCATATATAATCTCCAGTATCTACTCCTTCAAGATGAGGAAGTATTTGTTGTGGATGCTCCATTTCTATCTTAACTTCTCCATTTACATACCCGTATCCACATTGACGACAACCCGCAACATTTCCAGCCTCTACTTTAGCATATTTACTTTCTCTATATACATTTGATACTATTGATTCTCTAGTTTGCTCTACTTTTTCTAAATTCCATCCAATCCCATCTGTAATCATTTTTATAGATTCAGGGAAACCTACATGACCAGCAATTGAACCATCTTCTACTCCCTTGTTAAACTCATCAACTGTTACTCCAACTCCTTGCTCTACCATAACAGCATGACCAAATGGAGATAAATCATTTACTCTTGCAGCTTTAATATGATCTACCCTTTCACATGTTCCAGTAAGTGCAAGTATTAATAAATCAAGTACAAATCCTGGGTTAATTCCTGTTCCAAGTACTGAAACTTCATTTTCTTTCGCTATTTCATCTATTTTTTTAGCTAACTCTGGCTCTTGAGCATTTGGATAAGCCATTTCTTCAGCAGTTGAGATTACATTCATTTTTCTTTCAAGAATAAATTTTATTTTGTCAAAAGCTCCCTTAGTAAAGGAATCAGTAGCAAGTAAAACTACATCTGCACATTTTTGCGTGAAAGCTTCTTCTTCATTTGATTTTATTATTACTTCTTTTCTATCTCCTCTTTCTATTCCTAAAACTTCATACATACTTTTTCCAACTCTAGACTCATTTCTATCACAAACAGCTACTATTTCTACTCCTTTTTTCGTTAAAAGCATATTAGCCATTCCACTTCCCATAGCTCCAAATCCCCAAATGCCAATTTTAATATTTTCCATTATTAAACCCCCCTTAATTATTTCTATATTTAGAATTTTAAATTTATTTAATACACAAAATTATATAAGCAACATTTATACCAAATTTTATTTTTTAGATAGTATAATTTTCTATATTTTTTTATAAACATTATTTTTACTTACTTAAGTAGTTATTAATTTATAAAAATAATGTTTTTATACTAAATTTTCAAAATATTATTATGCTACTTTTTTGTTTTAAGGCTAAAAAAAAAGCAAAAATATTTGCATTAATATGCAAATATTTTTGCTTTTTTTATTTAATAGTATACTTTTTTATTTTATGTTGAAGAGTCTGCCTTTTAATTCCTAGTTGTTTTGCAGCTCTTGTAATATTTCCATTATTATCATATAACGCTTTTTTAATAAATTTAATTTCTATACTCTTTAATGTTTTATCCAAATCTGATTTTTCTGATATTTCTATATTTTGTATATCGTTAACCGTATCACTATCATATATAGGTAAATTATCATAAGATAAAACATGTTCATCATCAATCATACTCATTGCAGAATATATCACATTTTCCAGCTCTCTTATATTTCCAAGCCAATTATGATTTAACAGTATTTCTTTTGACTTTTCAGATAGCATCCATACGTTTTTATTTAGCTTTTTGTTGTATTTTTCGATAAAATGTTTAGCAAGAATAAGTATATCTTCTTTTCTATCTTTAAGAGAAGGTATATTTATAGATATTACATTCAATCTATAATATAAATCTTTTCTAAATTTATTTTCTTCTAAAAGCTTTAAAGGCTCTTCATTTGTTGTTGCAATTATCCTGACATCTACTGGAATATCTTTTACTCCTCCTATCCTTCTTACATATCCTTCCTGAAGTACTCTTAAAAGCTTTGCTTGAAGAGTTATTGGCATTGAATTTATTTCATCTAATAAAAGTGTTCCTCCATTTGCTTGTTCAAACAACCCTGCCCTATCTACAGCTCCTGTAAAACCTCCCTTTGATGTCCCAAACAAAATTCCTTCAAGAAGACTTTCAGGAAGTGCAGCACAGTTTTGTGCTATAAAGGGCTTATCTTTTCTATCACTTCCATAATGAATACTTTGACTAAACAGTTCTTTTCCAGTTCCAGTTTCTCCATAAATAAGAACCGATGCTGGTGTTTTGGATGCTTTTCTTGCAAGACTTATAGCTTTTTTTAATTTATTGCTTTCACCTATAATATTGTCAAAGGTATACTTTTTTAATTTATTTTCCATTGTCTGTTTGGGTGCCGATTTTTGTCTATGTAGATTTAATATCGTATCTGAAAGTTCTTTTATTTTAGTTATGTTTTTTGATATTTCAATAGCTCCCAGTACTTCTTTATTATTTAATATTGGTATTGTAGTGTTTATAGTTGTAATCTCTTTTCCATATTTATTTAAATATGTCTGTTTTTTATTTTCTATAATTTCCCCACTTTCTAATGCTTTTAAAAGAGTGCTACTTTCTTTATCTAAACTGTCAAATATATCTAATAATTTTTTATCTAAAACATCTTTTTCATTCATTCCTTCAAGATTCGCCATGGCTTTATTGTAAATTATAGTGTTTCCATCTTTATCTATAACATGAATACCATCATCTATATGATGCAAAATTTTTTGCATTAATTTTAAGTAATCTTTAGTTTTCATACATCGCCCCCTAATTTTTTTAAAAAAATAAAGTTGGATAACAGTACCCAACTTTATTTTATAATATAATTTATAAAAAATTAATATAGAGGAAATTCATCTGTAAGCTCTTTTACAACATTTCCTGCTTTTTCAATTTCTCCCTTGCTTATAACTAAATCTATAGCATCTGCTATTACTTTCATTTCGCTTTCTTTCATACCTCTTGTTGTAACAGCAGGAGTACCTATTCTTATTCCACTAGTTACAAAAGGACTCTCAGGGTCAAATGGTATTGTATTTTTATTAACAGTTATATGAGCCTCATCAAGTCTTTTTTCTGCTTCTTTACCAGTTATTTTCTTATTTCTTAAATCTAAAAGCATTAAATGATTATCAGTACCTCCAGTAACTAGATTAAATCCTCTATTTATTAATTCATCAGCTAAAGCTTTACTGTTTTTAACTATTTGCTCTTGATAAACTTTAAAATCTTCACTTAATGCTTCTTTAAAACTAACTGCCTTAGCAGCTATTATATGCTCAAGAGGTCCTCCTTGTATACCAGGGAATATTGCCTTGTCTATTTTTTGAGCATATTCTTTCTTACATAATATAATTCCCCCTCTTGGACCTCTTAGGGTTTTATGGGTAGTACTAGTTACAAAGTCTGCTACTTCACATGGATTTTGATGAAGTCCACAAGCTACAAGTCCAGCTATATGAGCCATATCTACCATAAGCATTGCTCCTACCTCATCTGCTATTTCTTTAAACTTTCTAAAGTCAATCTCTCTTGGATATGCACTAGCGCCTGAAACAATAAGCTTCGGCTTAACCCTATGAGCTATTTCTCTAACCTCTTCATAATCTATTCTTCCATTTTCCTTACATACTCCATATTCAGTAAAATCAAAATATTTTCCAGATATATTTACAGGTGATCCATGTGTTAAATGCCCTCCTTGAGATAAATTCATTCCCATAACTTTATCTCCAGGATTTAAAACTGCAAAATAAACACCTAAATTAGCATTTGCTCCTGAATGAGGTTGTACATTTGCATGCTCTGCTTTAAATATTTTTTTAAGTCTTTCTATTGCTAAACTTTCAATTACATCTATATGTTCACAACCTCCATAATATCTTTTACCTGGATATCCTTCTGCATACTTGTTTGTAAGATGACTTCCCATAGCCTCCATAACTGCAAGTGATACAAAATTTTCAGATGCAATAAGCTCTATATTTCTATTTTGTCTTTCAATTTCCCTTTGAAGAGCTTCATATACATCCTTATCTGCACTTATTAAGTTACTAAAATCCATATTTTATCCCCCTTTTCGAAAATATTCTATTTTGGCAATTGTTTATAAATTCTTTGTATTCTATCAATTCTCCTTCATTATTTTAAAAAAATTTTATATGATAAAAAATATATTCTAATTTTATTACTAATATTACCTTATATTTTTTATTAATAACTTTTTTTAAATTTTTTACATATAATTAAGGATTTTTTTATATAAATTTTGGTATAATCTCTTAGTATTCAAAATATAAGGGAGTGATTTTATTATGACATTATCTGAAAAAAAAGGAATACTAAGAATTGCTCTTTATGCTGGTGAAATAATGCTTAAAAACGGAGCAGAAATATACAGAGTGGAAGATACTATTAGTAGAATATGTAAATCCAAGAACATAAATCATGTTAATTCTTTTGTAACTCCAACAGGAATATTTATATCAGACGATAGAATGGATGGTATAAGCTTTATAAAGAGAATAAAATCTAGAAGTATAGATTTAAACAAAGTCTCTAAAGTAAATGATTTTTCAAGGGAATTTGTAAGCTCTGAAATGTCATTAAAAGACGCTTTAATCAAACTAAAAAGAATAAATAAAGCAAATAAATATACGCCGTTAACTAGAGTATTTTTTACAGGAGTTATTGCTGGATTTTTCTCTTTAATGTTTGGAGGAAAATTACTTGATTTTGCTGCAGCTTTTGTAATATCTATGATTTCTATAATTGCAGGAGATAAAATAGAAGAAATTAGTGAAACTCCATTTTTAACAACAATTGCTTCATCTTCAATAGTAGGATTTCTTGCTATACTATTTACTAAAATAGGCTTTGGAAAAAGTCTGGATATGATAATAGTAGGTGCTATTATGCCATTAGTTCCTGGTGTATCTTTAACTAATGGACTTAGAGATTTTATATCTGGAGATTTAATTGCCGGGCTTGCAAAAATATTTGAAGCGGTTTTTATTGCTATATGTATAGCTGTTGGAATAGGAGTTATATTCAAATTATGGATAAATGTATTTGGAGGTGTATTATAAATGCCTTTATATCTTCATTTTGTATATTCTTTTATTGCTACAATTGGTTTTTCTATACTTTTTAATGTACCTAAAAAAGCTCTATTTTATGCAAGTATTACAGGAAGTATAGGTTGGACTTTGTATACTTACATGAATTATATTACCACTTCTCCTCCTCTAGCAAACTTTATAGCAGCAACAATAGTAGGAGTTTTAGGAGAAATATTTGCAAGAATCGATAAAAAACCTGTTACAGTATTTGTTATTCCTGGAATAGTCCCACTAGTTCCAGGTTATGGAATGTACTTAACTATGATTAATATTATAAATAATGATTTTTATAAAGCAGCTAAAATTGGTAGTGATACAATATTTGTAGCAGGAGCTATAGCCATGGGTATAATCCTTGTATCTTCAATTGCTAAAGTTATCAAAAAAAGAAAAATACAAAAGGTTGCTAAATAAATTTTAGCAACCTTTTGTATTACTTTTGATTTAAAATATTAGTTATAACCGGAGTATATTCTTCGCTTTTCTTAAATTTTGGTTCATTTATCTTAATTATTACAAAAGTTATAACCATTAAACCAAGTCCTATAATAGCACTCATCGTTTCTATATTTCCATTATAATTTATAACTTTAAGAATTTTATTTCCAAACATAATTCCCATCAAAAGCATAAATAGTGGAATTACATAAGCTATAGCAGCAGCTTTAAGGACATTAGTAGTCTCAATATCTACTTCAACAAAATCTCCAACCTGAGCATTTACTTTATTTAATGCATCTATTGTTATATCTTTGCTTTCATCTCCCATTTCACATGCTCCACAGCTTGCACATGCAGAGTGTCTTTGCATTTTTAAAGTAGCCATATTTTCATTTTTATCTATAATTACACCTGTTTGTCTCATATTTATCACCTACTTCATAAATTTAAGCATCGTCTTTATTAATTCATCAATTACTCTATCAGTTTCTTCCCCATTTGAATTATCTATAGTTTTCTTGACACATCTCTTTACATGATTTTCAAGTATTATTCCACCAACTTTGTCTATTGCTGAACGTATAGCTGCTATTTGTATCAGTATATCTACACAATACTTTTCTTCATTTACCATTTTCTGAATTCCTTTTACTTGTCCTTCTATTCTTCTAAGCCTTTTAATTATAGCTTCTTTGTCATGTTTACTTTTATCTGATAATTCATTCATAAACAAACTTCCTTTCATTAATTTTTAAAATAAAAGTAAGCAGATAGTATTGCAAGTAATCCTAATCTTCTTATAAGTTCAAAGTTTCTAGGACTTATTCTATACTTATCCTTTAAATAAATTAATACATGTCTTAATACAATATTTATAAAGCTCAATATAAATATTAATAATATATTATGATAAGATAGCATTTCTAAATCCTTAAAAAAGAATTTTGCTATTAATAGAATTCCAGGAAAAACGACTGTAAATATTATGAATTCATCTATTATTCTTTTCAAAATCATCTCCCCTTAAGATACCTTATACATGTATATTTATCATTAATTTTAATTATACTTTTATATGTAGTATAATGTCAAATAAAATAGACTGCTAATTTAGCAGCCTATTTTTATTATTCACTTAAATCAAGTTTTATATTAAGTTCTTCAAGTTGTTTTTCATCTGCTATTGCAGGAGCATTAGTCATAGGACAAGATGCATTTTGAGTTTTAGGGAATGCTATTACTTGTCTTATGTTATCTTCTCCTGCAAGAAGCATTATAAGTCTATCAAATCCAAATGCAATTCCTCCATGTGGTGGAGTTCCATATTTAAATGCATCAAGTAAAAATCCAAATTTATCATAAGCTTCTTCTTCACTAAATCCTAATGCTTTAAACATTTTCTTTTGAATTTCTTCATTGTATATTCTTATACTTCCTCCACCTATTTCAAATCCATTTAATACTATATCATATGCTTTAGCTCTAACATTTTCTTTATCACTATCAAGTTTTTCTATATCTTCATCCATTGGTGATGTAAATGGATGGTGCATTGCTACATATCTGTCTTCTTCTTCATCATATTCAAATAAAGGAAATTCTGTAACCCATAAAAGTTTAAATTCATTTTTATCAAGGATTTCAAGTCTTTTAGCTACTTCATTTCTTAAGTTTCCTAATGAATCAAATACTACTTTATCTTTATCTGCTACAAATAATAGTAAATCTCCTTCTTTTGCATCCATTCTGTCTAGAATTTGATTTAGCTTTTCTTCACCAAAGAATTTAGCAATAGGTGATGTTACTCCTTCATTTGTTACTTTCATCCAAGCAAGACCTTTTGCTCCATAAGTTTTAACATATTCTTCAAGTGATGTTATATTTTTTCTAGTGAATTTATCTGCATAACCTTTTACATTTATACCTCTAACGCTTCCACCATTTTCTACTGTAGAGCTGAATACTTTAAAGTCACATTCCTTAACTATTTCAGAAATATTTTTAAGTTCAAATCCAAATCTTATATCAGGTTTGTCAGATCCATATCTTTCCATAGCCTCTTTATAAGGCATTCTAGGGAACGGAAGAGATATATCAACATTTAAAGTTTCTTTAAATATTCTTTGAAGCATTTTCTCCATTATATCTATAACATCATCAATTTCAACGAATGACATTTCACAGTCTATTTGAGTAAACTCTGGCTGTCTATCAGCTCTTAAATCTTCGTCTCTAAAACATTTTACTATTTGGAAATATCTATCCATTCCAGAAACCATTAAAAGCTGCTTAAATAATTGAGGAGATTGAGGAAGTGCATAGAATTTTCCTTCATTAACTCTACTTGGAACTAAATAATCTCTTGCTCCTTCTGGTGTTGGCTTTGTTAAAAATGGAGTTTCTATTTCTAAAAAGTTATTTTCTGAAAGATAATTTCTAACAATATTAGATACTTTATGTCTTAAAATCAAGTTCTTTTGCATAGATGGTTTTCTTAAGTCTAAGTATCTATATTTAAGTCTTAAGTTTTCTGAAACTTCATCGTCATCTTTTATGTAAATAGGAGGAGTTTCTGATTTATTTAAAACTTTAATTTGATTTGCAAAAACTTCTATATTTCCTGTTGGAATATTTGGATTTTTAGATTGTCTTTCAAATACCTTTCCCTTTATAGCTATTACATATTCAGATCCTAATTTTTCTGCTTTTTCAAAAGCTTCTTTAGATACTTCTGTATCAAATACTATCTGGCATATTCCTTTTATATCTCTTAAATCGACGAATACTAATCCTCCTAAGTTTCTCTTCTTTTGAACCCATCCCATTAATACTACTTCTTCACCTATATTAGCTTCTCTTAAATCTCCACAATAATGTGTTCTTTTTAGTCCATTTAACTTTTCCATATCGTTCCTCCTTAAAGCATATTTTTTAATACATCTACTATTTCACTTAATTTTATTTCTATTTGATTTGATGTTTCCATATTTTTAAGTGCAGCTGCATCCTTATCTATTTCATCATCTCCAAGTACTATAGTAAATTTAGCATTTACTTTATTAGAGTACTTAAATTGAGCTTTAACACTTCTTCCTATATGATCTTTATCACAAGATATATTATTTTCTCTTAAACTTTTAAGTATTTTAAAACTTTCATTCTCTGCTTTTTCTCCAATTGTAACTATGAATATATCAAGTCCATCATCTTTAGGTATTTCTATATTATTGTTTTCAATAGTTAAAAGAAGTCTTTCAATTCCCATACCGAAACCTATACCAGAAGTTTTAGGTCCTCCAAGTTCTTCAACTAAACCATCATATCTTCCTCCGCCACATACTGTACTTTGAGCCCCTATATCATTAGAAATTATTTCAAATGCAGTTTTAGTATAGTAATCAAGCCCTCTAACTATTTTAGGATCAACAGTATACTCTACTCCCATATTTTCTAAGTAAACTTTAACCTTTTCAAAGTGATCTTTACATTCTCCACAAATATTATCTATCATTAAAGGAGCGTCTGTTATTTCATTTTGACAATCTTCATTTTTACAATCTAATATTCTAAGAGGATTTTTTTCATATCTACCCTGACATGTTTTGCATAATTTATCTAGCTTTTCACCTAAATAAGCTCTTAATTTATTATTATATTCACTTCTACACTTAGGACATCCTATAGAATTTATTCTAAGTTCTAATTTTTGTAGTCCTACTCTTTTAAAAAACTCCATGGCAAGAGCCATAACCTCTGCATCTATTGATGGTAATTCACTTCCAAATGCTTCTATACCAAATTGGTGAAATTGTCTAAGTCTTCCTGCCTGAGGTCTTTCATATCTAAAGCAAGGAGTTATATAGTAAAGCTTTGTAGGTTGAGTATTAGCATATAGTTTATTTTCAATAAAAGCTCTAACAGCACCTGCTGTTCCTTCTGGCTTTAAAGTAATTTCTCTTCCTCCATTATCTTCAAAAGAATACATTTCCTTTTGAACTATATCTGTAGTTTCACCTACTCCTCTTTTAAAAAGCTCTGTGTGCTCAAATACTGGAGTTCTAATTTCTTCATATCCAAATAAACTGCATACTTTTCTAAATAAATTTTCTACATAAATCCATTTATAGGACTCACCTGGTAATATATCTTTAGTTCCCCTTGGGGCTTTAATAGCCATTATAAAACCTCCTCTTCTTTCTTTTTAATCATTTCATCTACTCTTTTTATATAATGTTCTATATTCTTAACGTTAGGAACTCTTTCTATTCTGTTTTCATCTAAATATACTATCTTAGAATTCGCTCCTGCTCCTAATGCAAATATACTTTGTTTTTCTTCCATTATTTGAATATTATATATACATTCAAATCCTTTTTTGGAATATCCTATATTTTCAAGATTTCCTAACATATGCTTTTGTCTATACATGTAGTATGGATTTAAACCCATTTTTTGAGCATAATCCATGGAAATATCTATCATCTTAACCATATCCATGTACTGACTAAGTTCGTATTCTTGAATATTTTCCTTAAGTTTTGATGCTCTTTTTATAGCCATGGTATGAACTGTTAGGCTTTCAGGCGATAGTTTTGATATTTGTTTTAGTGTATTTTCAACCATATTTGGAGTTTCTTTTGGAAGTCCTAGTATTATATCCATATTTATATTATCAAAACCTAAAGCTCTTGCCATATTAAAACAGTTTACAATATCCTCCACTTTATGACTTCTTCCTATCTCTAGTAACGTACTTTCATTCATAGTTTGAGGATTTATACTTATTCTAGATATGTTTTTATCTTTTAACACTTTCAATTTTTCTTTAGTTATAGTATCCGGCCTTCCTGCTTCTACTGTAAATTCTTTTATATTAGTTAAATCAAAATTTTCGTATAAACTATCTATTAATATATTAAGCTCTTTTTCATCAAGAGTTGTAGGAGTTCCTCCTCCTATATATACACTTTCTATTTCTTTATTAAGTTTTTTAACTAAAGTTCCTACACCTTTTATCTCTTTTATCAATGCATTTAAATAATCCCCTTTAAGATGTCCCCACTGCTTTATTGTATTTGATGGAAAAGAACAGTATACACATCTAGTTGGGCAAAAGGGTATACTAACATAAAGTGCTATTTTATTTTTATCTGGTGGATATATGAATTTTCTTTCTACATTTGCTATATCATAAGCTAAATTTATTTTACTCTCATCCATTTGATACTTATTATTTAATATATTATCTATTTCTTTCTTACTTTTATTTTCATCCAAAAGCTCATGAACTATTTTAGTTGGTCTAATTCCTGTTAATATTCCCCAAGGAACGTATGATTTATATATTTTAGTTAAAACTTTAAAAATACTTCTTTTTATAACAATTTTACTTTCCTTTTTTATCTTTTTTTCATCTAAACCTTCTATTGTATCTCTTTCTTCTAAGGTAAATTTTAAATTATTATTTTCATAAAAGTAAGTTTTAGATGTTACTAAATCATTTTCTATACTGATATCATTTATTAAAAGCTTACCTTTATTTAAGTCATTATCTACAAAATTGAATTGTGAAGTAAATAATTTCAAAAGTTCTCCGACCTCATACTTATAGTCGTGATTTTTTAAAAACACATTAATCATTAACCACTTCTCCTTAACTTTTACATAAATGGATTTTTAGATTTTTCTATACCAATTTTACTTGCTGGGCCATGACCTGGAAGTACTTTAAGTTCATCATTAAAATTTGATAGCTTCTTAATGGAACTTAAAATCGTATCATAATTTCCTCCTACAAGGTCTGTTCTTCCAATAGATCCTGCAAACAAAGTATCTCCTGTAAATAATATGTCATCTACTTTTATACATACACACCCTGGAGTATGTCCTGGAGTGTGAATTATTTTTAATTCTAAATTTCCAAGTTTTATAGTTTGTCCATCTTTTAAATATTCATCAGCTTCTATTTCTACAGCTCCACCCATCATATAACTTAAATTATTTTCACTGCTATTTAATATGAATTTTTCCTCTTCATGTGCTAATATTTTTGCATTTGTTTTTTCTTTTAAATCTTTAACAGCCCCTATATGATCTGCATGTCCATGAGTTAATATTATATAATCAATTTCAAATCCATTATCCTTTATAGTATCAAGTATTTCATCTAAGCTTCCACCTGGATCTAAAACTGCACATTTTTTAGTTTCATCATCTCCTAATATATAACAGTTTACACCGTATACTCCAGCTACAATTTTTTGTAAAAACATAAAAACACCCCTTAAAAATTTTTCTTAGAATCTAATAAAATAGTAACAGGCCCGTCATTTACTATATCAACTGCCATATGAGCACCAAACTGTCCTTTTTCTACTTTTATACCATGTTCTTTAGCTTTATTTATAAATTCTTCATATAACGGTATAGCCTTATCAGGCTTTGCTGCTTCTGTAAAATTAGGTCTTCTTCCCTTTCTACAATCTCCATAAAGAGTAAATTGAGATACTACTAAAAGTTCTCCTTTAATGTCTAATAAAGATAAGTTCATCTTATCGTTTTCATCTTCAAATATTCTTAAATTTACTATTTTTTCTACCATATATTCAACATCTTTTATGTCATCATCATGAGTTACTCCTAAAAGCACCATAAGACCTTTTTGAACATTTCCCACTACATTTTCATCTACTGTTACACTTGAAGATAATACCCTTTGAACTACAGCTCTCATATTAACATCTCCTTTAATTTATAACCCTATATACATCAATAACACCAGGTATACTTCTTAATTTATTCATCAAATTATTAAGCTCATTAATACTGTCTACTTCTAGTAATAAATTCATATTAACAATTTTTTCTTTATTAGTTCTAGCATTTATTCCATTTAAAGAAGTCTTTTCTACAGCAAAAACATGAGTTATTTCACTAAGAATTCCCTTTCTATCATGTGCTTTTATATTTATTTCCGCTTCAAATCTTCCCTTTTTATTTACATCCCATTCAACTTGAAGCAATCTATTTAATATTTCAGGATCATTTCCAGTTACATTAGGACAATCTTTTCTATGAATAGAAACACCTCTACCTTTAGTTATATACCCCGTTATATCATCTCCTGGAAGAGGATTACAGCATTTTGCAAATCTAACTAGTATATTGTCCACTCCTTTTACAACTACCCCCTGACTACTAGTTTTTCTCTTACTTCTGTAATCTTTATCAAGTATTGAATCTTCAATTTTAACTTCTATTTTTTGTTTTTGATTATCTTTTTCATATAATTCTTTTAATTTTGGAACAACTTGAGCTAAAGTTATACCACCATATCCAAGTGTTGCATATAAATCTTCTTCACTAGACTGATTTAATTTCTTAGATATAGCACTTACATATTTATGTTTTAATTTTTCATTTATATTATAACCTTGTCTTTTTAATTCTTTTTCAAGAATATCTTTTCCTCTTTGAATATTTTCTTCTCTTCTTTCTTTTTTAAACCATTGTCTAATTTTGTTTTTAGCATGAGATGTTTTTACTACGTTAATCCAATCTCTACTTGGACCATTACTTTGTGATGATCTTATAACTTCAACTATATTTCCATTCTTTAGTTTATAATCAAGCGGAACTATCCTTCCATCTACTTTAGCTCCAATACAACTATTTCCAACACCAGTATGAACTCTATATGCAAAATCTAATGGAGTTGAACCAGCCGGAAGCTCTATTACATCTCCTTTAGGTGTAAATACAAACACTTGATTTGTAAATAAATCTATTTTTAAAGCTTCCATAAACTCTCTAGGATCATTTAAATCCTTTTGCCATTCCATCATTTGTCTAAGCCAAGATAACTTTATATCCATATCATCTTCACTGGTGCTCGTATTTCCTTCTTTATATTTCCAATGGGCTGCAATCCCGTATTCGGCAATTTTATGCATATCCCAAGTTCTTATTTGTATTTCAAGGGGTTCACCATCTGGACCTACTACTGTGGTATGAAGAGATTGATACATATTAGGCTTAGGCATTGCTATATAATCCTTAAATCTACCTGGCATAGGCTTCCATATAGTATGAACTATTCCTAATACAGCATAACAATCTTTCACAGTATTAACAATGGCTCTTACTGCCATCAAATCATATATTTCTTCAAAACTTTTATTTTGATAGTTCATTTTTCTATATATGCTATAAAAGTGCTTTGGTCTTCCATATATATCACATTCAATATTAGATCCTTCAAATTTTTCTTTTAGTATATTTATAACATTCTTTATATCCGCTTCTCTTTCTTTACGCTTTTTAGATACCTTTTCAACAAGCTCATAATATCCTTCTGGATCTAAATACCTAAGTGCTATATCTTCAAGTTCCCACTTAACTTTAGATATCCCTAATCTATGAGCAATTGGGGCATATATTTCGACAGTTTCTTTTGCCTTTTCTTTTGCTTTTTCGGGAGTCATAAATTTTAAAGTTCTCATATTATGAAGTCTATCTGCAAGTTTTATAAGTATAACCCTTATGTCCTTTGCCATGGCCATGAACATTTTTCTAAGGTTTTCAGCTTGAGTTTCTTCTTTTGACTTATATTCTATTTGTCCAAGCTTTGTTACTCCTTCAACAAGATCTGCTATTTCGATTCCAAATTTATTAGCTATATCTTCATAAGTATATTTAGTGTCTTCAACAACATCATGCATAAGCCCTGCCGCTATTGTATATATATCAAGCTCTAAATCCGCTAAAATATTTGCAACCTCTACAGGATGTATAAAGTATTTTTCTCCAGATTTTCTATATTGTCCTTCATGAGCACTTTCAGCAAAATTATAAGATTTTATTATTAAATCCAAATCACTATCTGGGCTATATTCTTGTATTTTTAGCAATAACTTTTCTAGCATAAAATCACCCTATTTTAATTATATATTTTATATATATGAAAATAGTTGGCAATACTACCAACTATTCTGAGTGTATTAATATTTGATTAAAGAGTTAACATGATAATCGTTTAATTTTTCTCTTCCATTCAAAAATTCAAGCTCTATTAAAAATTCCATAGCAACTACTTCTCCACCTAATTTTTCAATAAGCTTTGCAGTAGCTCCCATAGTTCCTCCTGTAGCAAGAAGATCATCTACTATTGCAACTCTTTGTCCTGGCTTTATTGCATCTTTATGTATTTCAAGAGAATCCGTTCCATACTCTAAATCATATTCGAATTTTGCAGTTTCACCTGGAAGCTTTCCTGGTTTTCTAACTGGAACAAAGCCAACTCCTAATCCATAAGCTACAGGAGTTCCCATTAAGAATCCTCTAGCCTCAGGTCCAACAATTATGTCTACATCTTTTTCTTTCAAATCTTCTATAATTTTATCTACAGCACATTTAAAAGCTTCTCCATCTTTTAAAAGAGTAGTTATATCCTTGAAACTAATTCCTTCTTTTGGAAAATCATTGATTTCTCTTATTTTTGACTTCAAATCCATTATTTATTCCTCCCTAAAAGCTATAATTTCTTTAATTTTTAAATATTTAGATTTAAATTTATTTAAATTATTTAAAGTTAAACTAGTATTTAAATCAACCTTCTCTTTAGGCTGTGGTAAAAGAGTTATATTAATTTTATCTTCCATTTTGAAATCTAAAAGATTAACATCTTTAAATATTTTTAATCCATTTAAAACCTTAATTATATTTAAACCAAATATAAACTCTATATCTTCAAAAGTTATATCTAAATGTTTATGTGTCTTTAAAATCTTATATATATTTACAAGCTCTTGTCTACTCGGTATTAGATTATTTACTATATAATCTAAATTGTTAATATCTTCTTTTTTATAGTTCTTTATTATTTTTGTATTTTCATCTACATTTTTATATATAAAAGAATAATCATCTAATGTATATAAGAAGTCATAAAGAACAATACTATTATATCTTTTAAAATTAATTTTATCAATATGGGGAAACAATATAATTTGAGTACTTTTATCTTTTTCCATTTCATAATTAAAATTTATATTATAATCAATATCTAATAAAGAAATATCCGATACTGCTTTTGCTAAATTCTGTATAGAATTAACTAGTATTAGAGTATTATCTTTTATATATTCTAATGAATTAATTTCTTTTTTAGGAATTATATTTATATTTTCATTTTTATAATAATCTAAATTTATAGGATTTATATATTTAAATAACTTTATAAAATTATTATTTTTTGTTATATTTTTAGGATAAAAAAGTCTAGTATCCTTCAAAATAAATTGTATTTTCTTATTGCCCTTATATTCATTTTCATCTAATGCAAATACAACATCAACTTTATCCCCACTAATAAATTTATTTATAAAATGTCCCATGTTAAATCCTATACAATCGTAATTTGTTTTTCCTCTTAATGTTAACTTCAAATGTTCTCTTTCTCTTCCTACAGTTCTAATATCAATAATTTCTAAATTTCTAATTAAGAATTTAGGACTAGGGTTATTCATTCCAAAAGGCTCTAAATTATCAAGCTCATTTATTAAATTAAAATCTATATCTTCTTGAGGAAGTTCAAATTCAACTTTTATATTTTCTATCATATCTTCACTCGATAATTTAAAATCTGCACAGCTATTAATTTTTTCTCTTAAAATAGGTATCTTGTTTTCATCAAGAGAAAGACCTGCTGCTTGTTCGTGTCCTCCAAATTTATTTAATATATCTTCATTCAAAAGAAGTGCCTCAAAAATATTAAACCCTTCAATTGATCTTGCTGAACCCTTAGCTTCACCATCTTCTATAGCTAATAATATTGTAGGCTTGTAATATTTTTCCGTAATTTTAGATGCAACAATTCCTATTATTCCATGATGCCATTTAGGAGAAGCTAATACTAATACTTTTTCATTTTTATACCTTTCATCACTTAATATCATATCTTCAGCTTCTTTATAAATTTTACTTTCAATAAGCTGTCTTTCTATATTTTTTTCTTCTAACACTTTTGCTATTTCAAAAGCTTTATCTTCATCTTCTTCTGTAAATAGCTTTACACCTAAATCTGAATATCCCATTCTTCCTGATGCATTAATTCTAGGCCCTAATCCAAATCCTATATGAGATGAATTTATTTTCTTTTCATCAAGACCACATACTTTTATGAGGCTTTTAATCCCAATATTTCTACTATTCTCCATAACCTTTAGACCATTTTTAACTAATATTCTGTTTTCTCCTATTAAGGGAACTATATCGCATATAGTTGCCAATGTTACTATTTCTAAGTAATTGTATATACTATATTCAAATTCATCCTTTGGAGTTAATGCCTGTATTAATTTAAGAGCTACTCCGCATCCACATAAAACTTCAAAAGGATAATTGCAATCTTCTCTTTTTGGATTAACTACTGCAAGTGCACTCGGAATCTCTTCTTTACATTCATGATGATCTGTAATTATTACATCAATTCCTAAAGAATTTATATAATTCACTTCATCAACAGATGTAATCCCACAGTCTACAGTTATTATAAGATTAGCATCTTTTTCTTTTATATAATCTATTGCTTCAATATTTAGTCCATATCCCTCTTCTAACCTATTAGGTATATAGTAATTAACCTCATAACCTATAGATTTAAAATATATTAAAAGTATTGATGTTGATGAGACTCCATCTACATCATAATCTCCGTATATCCATATATTTTCATTGTTTTTTATAGCTTTTTTAATTCTATTAACTGCTTTATCCATATCTTTTAATAAAAAAGGGTCATGTAAATATTCAAGCGATGGATTTATAAATGTTTTAATATCATCTAAATTTATAATTCCTCTATTTCTAATAACTTGACTTATTGCCTTGGAAATATTTAATTCTTTACAAAATTCATCTTCTTTTAAATCTGAGTAATGTTTTAAAGTCCATTTTTTATCATAATTAATCATTTTTTCACCTCTTATTTCTATTTGAAATAAGTATAGATACTATTAAGTACATTCCCATAATAGTTGCTATAATAAATCCTACTATTCCAAGAAGGGGATAACCTTTAAAGCTAGGTCCAGTTTTAGTAGTAGTAATAATAAGCGATGAACCTACTATAGTTGAAGATATGATTAAGCTTACAGATAACTTGTTAGTCATATTACTTATTTCTTTTTCTAAATTTGTAAATCTTATCTCATCTATAGTAAATTTAATTTCATTTTTTTGAAAATTTCTAAGAAGGAGCTTAATTTGTCTAGGTATTACTTTAAAGTCAGTAAAAACTTGATCTAAATAATTTTTAGATTTAAAAATTAAATTTTCAGGTTTAAATTTATTTAAATAAAATTCTTTTATAAATTCTTTAACTATAACAGATACTGAAAATTCTGGATCTAGCATTTTTCCACATCCTTCTATTGTAATTATAGCTTTTGCAAGTGGTGCAAATTGAGAAGGAAGTTTTACTTTATTTTTTCTACAAAATCTCATAAATTCATTTAAAAGTTCAGATATGTTTATTCTTTTAATTGGCATATCATAGTAATAATGTATGAAAAACGCCATCTCTTCTCTTAATTTCCTTAGATTGGTATTTTTGTCTATGGCATCAAGCTCAATTAATGAATTTATAATTTTATCTACATCTTTATTAACACTAGAAAAGAATATTTCTGTTATAAAATCTAATGTTTGATTATCTATAAGTCCTACTATTCCAAAATCTATAAAAGCTATTTCATTATTACCTGTAGCAAATATATTTCCTGGATGAGGATCAGCATGAAAAAATCCATGAAAAAAAACTTGCTTCATAAATGCCATGGCACCAATACGTGCAATATTTTTAGGATTCCAATTTCTTTTTTTTATTTCGTCAATACTAGAAACATTAATTCCATTTATTTTTTCTAATGTTAATACTTTCTTAGAAGTAAAATCCCAATGTACTTTTGGTATATATACATTTTTATCTTTACTGAATATTTCTCTAAATTTTTCACAGTTTCTAGCTTCAAAATTATAATCAAGCTCTCTAATTATGGACACAGCAAAATCTTCAACAACTTCTGAAAAGTCAACTATAGTATCCTTATAATACTCATCTATTACTTTAGCAAACCTGTATAATAACTCTAAATCAGATTTAATAGTATTTTCAATATTTGGTCTTTGTATTTTTACAATTACATTTTTACCATCTTTTAATTTTCCTTCATATACTTGTCCTATTGATGCAGCAGCAACAGGAACTGTATTGAGTTCTTTAAAAATCTCATTAAATTCAAGTCCTATTTCCTCTTTAAATATTTTTTTAGCTTCTTTAAATTCAAAAGGGGTTACATTATTTTGAAGCTTAGATAATTCTTCTATAATAGAAGGCTCTAATATATCATTTCTGGTGCTTAATATTTGTCCTAATTTAATAAAAGTTGGTCCCAAATCCTCTAATGCTCTTCTTATTCTTTCTCCAGTTGACATATCTTGTATATCTTTACTTGGAGTTAAGGGTATTTTATGAGCAATTCCATCTATTTTGAGTTTTTCTACTAAAAAACTAAAACCATATTTTATTAAAATTTGTACTATCTCCTTATATCTCCTTAAATTATTATAAGTTACTTTAATCATATTAGCACCTCTATTTTATATTCAAATAATATTTTAAAAAGTCCCGATACTATTTTCATTCTAATAAAAATAGTATGGGACTTTAAATTACTTAACAATAATTATATACTACTCTTATTTTTAAGTAATACCCATGTAGGACTGGCTATAAATATGGACGAGTAAGTTCCCGCTGCCATACCTACTATAAGAGGAAGTGTAAAATCTTTTATAGATTCTACTCCAAGTACATAAAGTGCTACTATTGCAGTTAAAGTAGTTAAAGATGTATTAATAGATCTTGAAATAGTTTGTTTTATACTTTGATTTGCTACATTTGCATAATCTTTCTTTTTAGCATGCTTCATATTTTCTCTTATTCTATCAAAAACTACTATAGTATCATTTATAGAATAACCCACTACTGTAAGTACAGCTGCTACAAATGGGCTATCTACAGGAACTCTAAATACCGCATATGCACATATTAAAATTAAAACATCGTGAATAAGAGCAATTATTGCCGCTATACCATAAGATAATTCAAATCTAAAACTTACATAAATAAGCATACCTATTGCAGCAATAACTGTGGCAATTATAGCCTTGTTTCTTATTTCTTTACCTACTGTAGCTCCAAATTGTTCTGCTTTTTGCAAGTCCTCATTTTTTAAATTATATTTTTCTTTAAATTTTATAAATACTTCTTGTCTTTTATCAGAATTAAAATCTTTTTTAGTTTTTATTTGAACTATGCTTTTTTCTTCTCCTAAAAAATTTATAGCCATATCTTTATCAACAGAATCAGTTATTGTTCTTATTTCTTCTGTTGGAACACTTTTATGTAGTTCAATTTCCATTAATGTTCCACCAGTAAAATCTATTCCAAAGTTAAGCCCAGATGTGAGTATTATTACAAGTCCTATAGCTATAATTGCAAGGGATAGTCCAAACCATAATTTTGTTTTTTCTATTATCTTCATATTTCTTCCCCCCCTTAAGCTCCAAAAAACTTTTTATTTCTAACTATATTAGCATGAACTAATGATTTTAATAGTGTTTTAGTAATTACAATAGCTGTAAACAGTGATGCCAATATACCTATCATTAAAGTAATGGAGAATCCTTTTATAGGACCTGTCCCAAAATTAAATAAAACAGCCCCCGCTATGAATGTTGTTATATTTGAATCCATTATAGTTCCTAATGCCTTTGAAAAACCTGCATCTATAGAAGCTCTTAAAGATTTTCCATTTTTAAGTTCCTCTTTTATTCTTTCAAAAATAATTACATTAGCATCCACAGCCATACCAACTGATAATATAAGAGCTGCAATACCTGGAAGTGTTAATGTAATTTTCATTTGTACATAAGTATACATTATTATAAGAATATATGAAATTAATGCTATATCTGCAACAAATCCTGGCAATCTATAATATATAAGCATATACAGCATTACTAAAGCTATACCTATTACGGCTCCTTGTATACTCTTATTAAGAGCATTTACTCCAAGTGTTGCAGTAACAGTTGATGTTTGAACTTCTTTAAATTCAACTGGAAGAGCTCCTGCTCTTATTAAGTTAGCAAGCTCTGATGCACTTTCCACTGTGAAATTACCACTTATTGTAGCATGTCCATCTGGAATCTCATCATTAACTCTAGGACTTGAAATAACTTCATTATCAAGTATTATTACTATAGGTGAATGAGTAGGTGCAAGTTCTCTAGTTGCCTCTGCAAATTTTTTAGCTCCCTTAGAGTTAAATTCAAGTGAAACTATAGGTTGATTAGTTCTTTTATCAAATACAACTTCAGATTTTTTTACTTCTTTTCCTGTAACTACAACAGTTCCATCTTCTTTCATAAATTTAAGTTGTGCAGTTTTACCTATAGTATCAATAGCTTCCTTAGCATCTTTTACACCTGGTAGCTCAATTCTTATTCTTTTTTCTCCTTCTTTTACTATAACAGGCTCAGAAACCCCCATACTATCTATACGTTTTCTAAAAACTTCTATAGTTTGATCTAATATTTTATTTAGTTCTTGTCCTGTTTCATTAGTTTGAGCTTCATAAACTACAAACACTCCACCTTTTAAGTCTAAACCTTGCTTTACTGAATTTTTTACAGGTTCAATTTTAAAATTTCCAATATTAACTCCATTAATCGCTGAATAAGAGAAAAAAACGATAACAATTAATAAAATCATGAATATTGATAAATTCTTAAATTTCATAAATTCCCCCCCAATCTATTTATGCTTTTTAGCATATTCAACATAGTCTATAGCAGACTTTTCTAGAGATTTTTTTTCTTCTTCTGTAAGTTCTCTTATTATTTTGATAGGATTACCATAAGCAAGTACTCCAGACGGAATTTTTTTATTAGGAGGAACCAAACTTCCAGCTCCTATTAAAGTATAATCTCCTATTTCTGCTCCATCAAGTATTATTGCACCCATACCCATCAAGCTGTAATTCCCTATTTTACAAGCATGTATTGTAGCTTTATGTCCTATTGTCACATAATTTCCTATTTCAGTTTTATTTTCTTTGCTTATATGAACCACGGTTCCATCTTGAATGTTAGTATTACTACCTATTATTATTTCATTTTCATCTCCTCTTAATACACAATTATACCATATATTTGTATTTTCCCCCATTTTAACTTTTCCTATTACGTCTGCACTATAAGCTATAAAACAACTATCATGAATTTGAGGTTTTTTTCCATCATACTCCTTAATCATCTTCCATTCCCTCCAACATAAGTTTTGCTTTAATCATAAGAGCGCATTCTGTACGTTTTCTTTGCATCTGACATCCAAGTTCATAAGGCTTTAATATATCATTGTTAAAATTATGTGCGTTTGCATGACAACCACCTGAGCAATAAAACTTTGCCCAGCAATTTCTACATTCTTCTTTAGCATATACATGAGCATTTTGGAATTTCAATTGTAAATCCCTTGGTATAATTAAATTTTCATCAAGTATATTTCCTAGTTTAAATTCTTCATTTCCAACAAACTGATGGCAAGGATATAAATCTCCTTCTGGAGTTATAGCTACATATTCAGATCCAGCTCCACATCCAGTAAGTCTTTTTATTACACAAGGTCCTTGGTTTAAATCAATCATAAAGTGGAAAAACGTAAATTTATCTCCTTTTAATTTTCTGTTAACATACTCTACTGCCAATTTTTCATATTCCTCAAATATTTTAGGAATATCTTCTTCTCTTAGTGCATAAGGATTTTCTTCACTATCTACAACCGGTTCAACTGAAGTAATATCAAATCCTAAATCCGCAAAATGAAGCACATCTTTTGAAAAATCTAAATTTTCCCTAGTAAATGTTCCTCTAACATAATAATACTTGTTTTTACTTCTATTATCTACCAGTTTTTTGAATTTAGGAACTATCAAATCATAACTTCCTTTATCATTTAATGTAGGTCTCATATCATTATGTACTTTTTTTCTTCCATCTAAGCTTAATACTACGTTGTGCATATTCTTATTTATATATTCAATTTTTTCATCATCTAATAAAACTCCATTAGTTGTTATTGTGAATCTAAAATTTTTACCTTTATCTTTTGCTTTTTCATTTCCATACTCTACAAGTTTTTTAACAACATCCCAGTTCATTAAAGGTTCTCCACCAAAGAAATCTACTTCTAAATTTCTTCTATTGCCTGAGTTTTCAATTAAAAAATCTAAAGATTTTTTACCTACTTCATAGCTCATTAACTTTCTTTCCCCACCAAAATCTCCTTGAGATGCAAAACAATATTTACATTTTAAATTGCAATCATGAGCAACATGCAAACATAAAGCTTTAACAACTGGCTTTCTATTTACAAAACTTGGATGATATTCATATTCATCATTTGAATATAAAAGCCCTTCTTCTTCTAATTTTTTCATTTCATTATAAGCTTCTATTATTTTTTCTTTAGAATACTTATCTTTTAAAATATTAGTTATTTCATCTATGCTTTTCTCTTTGTAATAATCTAATAAGTCATATGCTTCATTATCAACAACATGTACTGCACCACTATTTACATCCACAACTATATTAATTCCATTTAAAGAAAATTTATGTATCATTTCCATCTATGTAAACCTCCTAAGTCAAATACGTCCATTTTTCATAATATCAAATTTTTCAAAAATAATCAAACCTTACAAATATTAAACATAAAAGGAAAAAGCAGCATAACTTTTTAAGTTATGCTGCTAAAATATGTATAATTATCTTTCACACTCTTGATTAGCTACTGTACAAGAAGTTTTACAAGCTGATTGGCATGAAGTTTGACATTCTCCACATCCACCTTTTTCTGCACTTTTCTTTAAAGTAGCTTTTGATAATGTTTTTACGTGCTTCATAAGTATTCCCTCCTATAAAAAGATTCCTTATTGATTATACCACAAATTTAGCATAAATCAATCTTTTTTCATATTTACTCCAATAATTCCACCTATTCCCCCTGCTATAATGTCTAATAAAATTTTATAAATTATATTACCTTCAAATTTAAAATTATCTTGAGCTAAAAAATATATAATTATTATGAAAAAAATATATAATGCACCAGATAATATACCATATAAAAATCCCTTTGAAGAATTTTTATATGCCATATAAAATCCAGCACATGCAGCTCCTAGTGTAATTATTAACGATGTTACAATTGGTATAGTTGAAGATTTTAAAGGAGTATACGTTAAAAATAAATTATAGATTAATATAAGAACTATTGTGACAAAGTAAGAATATCCCAAAGCCTTTAATAGCTTAGTAGCTTTACTCATAAAAAACACCTCCCTGTTTTTATAAAATTATATTCACAGGAAGGTTTTTAAATTACTTATTTTTCATTTTTCCTATAGCCCATTTTTCAACATGAAGTCTTGTTTTATCTCCTCCAACTTCAACTGTAACCATATCTTCTGTTACGTTAAATATCTTTCCAACAAGTCCACCTATTGTAACTACTTCATCCCCAACTTTTAAGTTGGCTCTCATTTCTTTAAGCTCTTTATCTCTTTTTTGCTGAGGTCTTATAAGCAAGAAATAAAATATCCCTATAAAGGCAATAGACATTATTAACCCTGCATACTGCTGCATATCAAATCCTCCTCTATATATTTTTTAATATTAAATTCAACATTAAATTCAACTTTTATTTTTAAATTCCTTCTTTTAAAGCTCATATCCATACTTTGTAAAGAATTCTCTTCTAAAATCTAAAAGTCTATCTTCTCTTATTGCTTGTCTAACATTTTCCATTAATTTAAGTAAGAAATATAAATTATGATAAGTTATAAGTCTTGCGCCTAATATTTCATTTGCCTTAACTAAATGTCTTATATATGCTCTAGAATAATTTCTACAAGTATAGCAAGAACATTCTGGATCAAGTGGTAAGAAATCTTCTGCATACTTTGCATTTCTAACTACTACTTTCCCATGGCTAGTCATTGCTGTACCATTTCTAGCAATTCTTGTAGGAAGTACACAATCAAACATATCTATCCCTCTTATAACTCCTTCAATTAATGCGTCTGGACTTCCAACTCCCATTAAATATCTTGGCTTATCCTTTGGAAGAAGCGGAGTTGTATACTCTAATACTTCATACATGAGAGGTTTTGGCTCTCCAACACTAAGACCTCCTACAGCATATCCAGGAAAATCAAGCTCCATTATCTCATATGCAGACTGCTCTCTTAAATCTTTATACATTCCACCTTGAACAATACCAAATAGTCCTTGTCTATCTGGATACTTATGAGCATCTTTACACCTTTTAGCCCATCTAGTAGTTCTCTCTAATGAATTTTTTACATAATCTCTACTAGCAGGATAAGGAGCACATTCATCAAAGGCCATTATAATATCTGCACCTAAAGCATTTTCTATTTCTATAGCCTTTTCAGGACTTATAAAATGTTTTGATCCATCTAAATGTGATCTAAATTCAACACCTTCTTCTGTAATTTTTCTAAGTGGCCCTAAGCTAAATACTTGAAATCCACCACTATCTGTAAGTATTGCTCTGTCCCAATTCATGAATTTATGAAGTCCACCTGCTTTTTCAACTAATTCATGTCCTGGTCTCATATATAAATGATATGTATTACTTAATATAATTTTAGCATTAATTTCTTTAAGCTCCTCTGGAGTCATAGACTTTACTGTTGCTTGAGTTCCAACAGGCATAAATATAGGTGTATCTATCACACCATGTGGAGTATGTATTCTTCCAAGTCTTGCTCCACTTTGTTTACAAGTTTTTATATGTTCATATCTTATAGCTGACATAAAAATTCTCTTCCTTTCGTTAATCTTTTTTAATAAATAAATATTTTTTAATAGCAAATAATCCAGCTATAGCTGTTATTCCTATTAAAACTTCTATCATACCTTTATCTTTAGGTATTAATAAAAGTTTTCTAGCTATAGCATATAAAAGAACATCTATTAGACTTTCTGGAGTATGTAGGGTAAGCATTATAACAAGTTCTACTCCTATGACTAATAAAAGAGCATGTCCTAATGATGCCTCAAATTCATAATAAGCAACAGGACTTGATATATTACTTACATAAGAATCCCATATAACTCTAAACAAATCAAAAGCTCCTAATAAAACCTTTAATAATATTACCATAGCTAAAGCTATTTCAAAAATATGACTTAATTTTAAAATAAAATTTTTCATTTTGCTTTTATTCATCTACTTACCTCTTTAAATCTTATTTTATAAACATTGCATCTCCAAAGCTAAAAAATCTATACTTTTCATCAACTGCTGTATTATAAGCATTTAATATATTTTCTTTCCCAGTTAAAGCTCCTACAAGCATTATAAGAGTTGATTCTGGAAGATGAAAGTTAGTTATTAATGCATCTACTACTTTAAATTCATATCCAGGATATATAAATATATCTGTCCATCCACTTTTTGCTTGTAATACTCCATCTTCATTAGCAACTGACTCTAAAGTTCTACAGCTTGTAGTTCCAACTGGTATTATTCTTCCACCTTGCTTTTTGCAGTTATTTATTTTATCTGCCTCTTCTTTCTCTATAGTATAAAATTCAGAATGCATTTTATGCTCTAATATATTTTCTACCTTCACAGGTCTAAATGTTCCAAGCCCTACATGAAGTGTAACAAAAGCAATTTCTACTCCTTTTTGCTTTATTTTCTCTAAAAGTTCTTTTGTAAAATGAAGCCCCGCAGTAGGAGCCGCTGCTGAACCTTCGTGCTTAGAATAAACTGTTTGATATCGTTCTTTATCTTCTAGCTTTTCAGTTATATATGGTGGAAGAGGCATACTTCCAAGTTCATCTAGTATTTCTTCAAACACTCCATCATAACTAAATTTTACAATTCTTGCACCTTCTTCTCCTATATCTATTACTTGGGCAATTAATTTATTTCCAAACGAAAATTTAGCACCTATTTTGGCTCTTTTACCAGGTTTAACAAGAACCTCCCAAGTATCTATATCTATTCTTTTTAAAAGTAAAAATTCCATTTTACCCTTTGTCTCTAACTTTTCACCTATAAGTCTTGCTGGAAGTACTCTTGTATTGTTTAAAACTAAACAATCTCCTTCTTTTAAATAATCAAGTACATCCTTAAATATTTTATGCTCAATTTCTCCTGTATTCTTATCAAGTACCATAAGTCTTGATTCATCTCTTTTTTCTAAAGGTTTTTGAGCTATTAGTTCTTCTGGCAAATTAAAATAAAAATCACTTGTCTTCAAATTAAACTTCCTTTCTAATCTTGAATTTCAATACCTGTATAATAATGCCTTAAAATATCTTCATAGGAAAATCCACTTTCAGCCATTTTTTTTGCACCCCATTGGCTCATGCCAAGGCCATGGCCCCACCCATGTCCATTTAAAATATATCTTTTTACACTTTGTTCAGAGAAAATAATTTCTTTAATCTTATTATATCCTTTTAAGTATATATTAGTATTTTCATCTATATCTTTTATTCCATCAGAAGTTATAATTTTTGCATTTGATATATCTTTTATTTCTTCACTTCCTTTAGATGAATATATAAAGAAACTATTACCTCCATTAGAATCTCCTTCTTTTACAATCTCAAACCAATTACTTTTAAGCCCTAATATACTTCTAGCAGAAGATTTAGTATACTCTTTTTCTCCTTCAGTTCCTATGAATTTCAAGCTTAAAACTCTTCCATTTTCAGATAATTTTTCTATCTTAATGTCTAAAAGTTCTCCTATATCTACTTTATTTTGAGATAGTTTATTTTGTATATCGTTTTTAGTAAACGATACGCTCCAGTTATCATTTGGATATCCTATAGAGTAAGAATCCTCAACGCCTCTTAAATATGGTACTTTATTAGACCATATATTTTCAGAGTTTTCAGTTCTTCCTCCACTATTTGAATGATAAAGAGCATCTACGATTTTACCATTATAAACCATAATTTTATTTTTAGTTTCATCTACTGCTTTATTGCTGTTAGGATGCTCTGCATCATATCCTCCATAAACCTGACTATATGTATCATTAGTTAAGTCAAAACCATAATTCTTATATTTTCCCATATTCATTATTGCATAATTTCTAGCAGCAACCGCCTGAGCTTTTAGAGCTTCTATATGCCAACTTCCTGACATTTCCTTTGGTACAACTCCATATAAATACTCATCAAGCTTCAATCTATTAATAACCGTCATATTGCTGTTATTTATTCTTTTAAATATAATACTTCCTCTATATTTTTTTCCATCAACAGAAATAGGATTATCTTCTAAACTATATATACCTATATCTTCACTTGAATCATACAAAAATATTGTATCTCCACCTTCATTTAAAATTTGAATTAAATTATCATCCGAACTAACTATTTCAAAGGTGTAGTG
Source organism: Tepidibacter formicigenes DSM 15518 (assembly GCF_900142235.1). Lineage (GTDB taxonomy): Bacteria > Bacillota > Clostridia > Peptostreptococcales > Peptostreptococcaceae > Tepidibacter > Tepidibacter formicigenes. Next base: position 32,799 of record NZ_FRAE01000018.1, read on the forward strand.
TGAAAAACTTTCCTCAAGCTCTTCTTTTCCCTCTAAACATTCTTCCTCTTCCAAATAACTTCCTAAATATATTTTAAATTTACCATCATAAAATATATATGTATTTAAATCTTCATTTTCTAAATCATTTTTTAAGTTTAAAGCCTCTTCTATTGTATCAAACTCATCTTCAATTTTTATGTAATATAAAGCCTGTTCATTTTTGATTTCAATAGAATTATCATTAATATGAATCAAATCGTATATATGTTCATCCATTATAAGACCTATTTTAAAACCACTACTAGACTTTAAATCAACACTTGAAGGAGCTGAATTCCCATATTTAAGTCCTATTTTTATATACTCAGGTATACTAACACTTGCAAATGAATTAAAAGGAAATAAAGTAGTTAAAAAGAACACAATAACTATATTAACAAATTTAGGTTTATATTTCCACATTTTATGTCCCCCATCATCTAGAAAAAATATTTACTCCCTACCTCTCATAAGGAATATCAAAGTGTTTATATGCACTAGGTGTTGCTACTCTTCCTCTTGGACTTCTGTTAATAAATCCAAGCTGTATTAAATAAGGTTCATACACATCCTCTATAGTATTTCTATCTTCCCCTGTTGCAGCAGCTAGTGTATCAAGCCCAACAGGACCACCATTAAATTTTTGTATAATAGTTAGCATTAGCTTTTTATCTACATAATCAAGCCCAAGCTTATCTATTTCTAAAAGTTCAAGTGCTGATTTTGCTATTTCACTAGTAATTACTCCATCTCCTTTAACCTGAGCGTAATCTCTAACCCTTTTTAGTAGTCTATTTGCAATTCTAGGGGTTCCCCTAGACCTTCTTCCTATTTCAATTGCTGCATTTTCATCTATAGGAGCATTTAATATTTTTGCAGATCTTTTTACTATACTAGAAAGTTCCTCAATTTTATATAAGTCTAATTTACATATAACTCCAAACCTATCTCTTAAAGGAGATGTTAACATTCCCGCTCTTGTTGTAGCTCCAATTAAAGTGAATTTAGGAAGATCTAACCTTATAGATCTTGCAGAAGGGCCTTTCCCTATTATTATGTCAAGACAAAAATCCTCCATGGCAGGATAAAGCACTTCCTCTACAGTTCTATTTATTCTATGAATCTCATCTATAAATAAAACATCATTTTCATTTAAATTAGTTAAAATAGCAGCTAAATCCCCAGCTCTCTCTATTGCAGGACCTGAAGTTATTCTAACATTTACTCCCATCTCATTTGCTATTATAGTAGATAATGTTGTTTTTCCAAGTCCAGGAGGTCCATATAAAAGAACATGATCAAGCTGTTCATTTCTAACTTTTGCAGCTTCAATGAATATTTTGAGCTTTTCCTTTGCTTTTTCTTGCCCTAAGTATTCATCAAGATTTTTAGGCCTTAAACTACTTTCTATATCTATATCTTCATTTTTCATTCCAGATGTTATAATTCTATCTTCTTCAATAAACATCTATATCCCTCTTTCCAATTATTTCATCAAATATGCAAGACATTTTTTAATAAGTTCTTCTGTTTCAAAGCAATTTTTCTTACACTTATTTACTGCTTCCTTAGATTCTGCTAATGAATAGCCTAAAGCTACTAAAGCCTGTACAGCTTCTTCAGTTTTTAAAGGAACTTTGTTTATATTAGTAAGTAATGTAGGTTCAAACTCAACATTATTTTTATCTATTTTATCTTTTAACTCAAGAACCAATCTTTCTGCAGTTTTTTTACCAACACCAGGTGCCTTAGAAAGTGCACTTACATCCTCGCTTAATATATAAGCTCCTAATTTTTTAGGCTCTGCAAATGATAAAATTCCTAAAGCCACTTTTGGTCCAATTTTTGAAACAGAATTTAAAAGTTCATACATTTTAAGTTCTTCTTTAGTCTTAAATCCATAAATACTCATATCATCTTCTCTTACTACTAGCTTTGTATATACCTTCACTTCTTCTCCTTTTTTTATATCACATATAGTATTTTGAGAAGTATTTATTTTATATCCTATTCCAGAGCATTCTACAACAATATAATCTATATTAATTTCTTCTAATATACCCTTTATATACTTATACATATGTTCCTCCTAAAATATCATTTTTTCAAATTTATTTGAATGACAATGGCATATTGCAACAGCCAAAGCATCAGCAACATCATCAGGCTTTGGAATTTTATCTAAATTAAGTAATGATTTTACCATACTCTGAACTTGAAACTTCTCTGCTCTTCCATAGCCAACAACACCTTGCTTTACTTGAAGAGGGGTGTATTCATATGTTTTAATATTATTATGAGCACATGCAAGCATTGCAACTCCTCTTGCTTGTGCTACAGTTATAGCTGTTTTTACATTTTTGTTAAAAAACAATTCTTCTATTCCAATTTCATCTACATTATACTGTTTAATTAAAGTATCTACTCCCTTATAAATTCTTTCTAGCCTTTGAAGAGTGCTTAGTTTTGAAGATGTTTGCACAGAGCCATAGTCAATAACTCTAAATTTATTTCCTTTATATTCTACAATACCATAACCTAATATTGCAATTCCTGGGTCAATTCCTAGTACTATCATTATCTCATCTCCCAAACATATATTCCACATAATTATATAATACTTTAATCATTTGTTCTAGTTAAATTAAACAACAGTTTATTTATAAAATTAAAAAGTCTAATATTGTTTTTGTCTCATTAGAGTAAAAACAATATTAGACTTTTATAATTAAAATAATATTAACTTCCAAAATCCTCTAGCCTTTGATTTACTTCTTCTAGAGAATCTAATACCAAACCTGCTTTAATTTGTTCTTGATCTATTGAAGGCAGAGACGTTACAGTAAACTCAGTTTTTTCAACAAGATTTTTATTTCCATTTTCGTCATACTTATAAATAATTATATATCCATTTTCTTCTATCATCTCGTAATGTTTATCACAATAGCTGTCTATTTCCTTAACAAGCTCTACTCCTTTTTCACTAAAGCTTATTAATCTCCAATCAGGATAATTAAATTTTATATACTCCTTTAATTTCTTTTCATTAAATCCAACTACAGCGTCAGGTACTTTTTCTTCTTTTACATTTACATGTTCACATTTAGTGTATTTTATTGTGAACTTTAATTTAGAATCCTTCTTTAATATAACTTCATTTTCTTTGCTGTCAGTATCTGCCACAATAGGTTTTATAACCTGCTTATCCTCATTTTCTCTATTTTCAAGAAATTTTCCTATGTAAAATCCTCCAACAAGCATAATAAAAGCAATGATTAAAATAGGAATCTTAGAAGATCTTTTTTTCTCAAACATAAAAATAACCTCCTTTTAGAGGTTATTTTATCCAACATTTTTTTATTTATACAAAATTTTCTAAGAAATATTATTCTATTCCCTCATTTAATTTATTTAATAGTTCATCTAAATCTATTCCATGAACTGCTGCAGCTTGTTCTAAACTTTCCATTTGAGCAGATGGGCATCCTAAACATCCCATTCCAAATCCCATTAGTATAGGTGCTGCATTTGGGTTAATTCTTAAAACTTCAGAAATTAACGTATCCTTTGTTATTTTCATAATTAAAAACCTCCTTTTTTATTATCTAATATTATATTATCATATTTATATATATTTATCAGTAACAAATGTTACTTTAATGATAAATCTACTTTATCTAAAACATCATTTCTAAACTTATCTATTCCTATTCTGTCTATAAAAAAGCCCAGTTTTTCTCCCATTTCTGCATTTTCTGTATAGTATTCTAAAATACATTTTACTAAATTAAAAGCATCTTCTTCACTTAATTTACTAGCGATTATATCAGACATTCTCTGGTGAAATCCAGCACTTCCTCCTGCTGTAACTATAAATCCATCTGTATCGGCTATTACTCCCACATCTTTTGAGTAAACACTAGTACAAGCATTTCTACATCCAGCAACACCTATTTTGGTTCTGTTTGGCATACTAGCTCCATGGAAATTTTTACTTATTTTCATTCCTATCCCTATTGTATTATATTTTGACCTTTTACAAAACCCTGCTGGACACATTTCTACATTTTTAACTGAATACTGATTTTTAACAGCTGGCTCCATCCCTAATTCTTCCCATATATTAGATAAATCTTCTTGCTTCAAATTAGTTATCATTATTCTTTGACCTGATGTTATTTTTAATACCCCATTATACTTTTGTGCAACATCAGCTATTTTTTTTAATATTTCAGGAGTTACAAATCCTCCTGGTATATGAGGGGTTATTGCAAATCTTCTTTTCCCATCTATTATTTTTTGTAAGTTTCCAAAATGATTTCCCATTATTGTCACCTCTTTTTTATATATTATATCTATAGTTATGTTTATCCTTTAGAATTTTTATAAAATCTATTTAGTAATTATATCGTATCTATATACTTTATATATTTCATCAGCACTATCTTTTTTATACTGTTTAAATTCTATAGTTAATTTTCCTTCTTTTAATGTTTTAAATTTCCATGTATGAATCTCATCATTATCCCTTTTTTCTATACTTTCTGATATTAATTCAACAATATTATTTTCATCATTACAAATTAAACTATATTCTGTTCCTTTAGCTTGAGGTAAATCTACTGTTATAATATCACCAATAGTTACAACTTTCTCTTCACTTGTAATTAAATTAGTATTTAATCTAAATACAGCTGGTTCCACATTATTTGGTAGTAAACCTATTTGATTAACATTCTTTTCAATTTTTTCATTTTTAATTTTAGATTCTTTAGCTTCAAATGTAGCTATATTTATATCATTTTTATCTTTATTTACCTCTTGTTCATTTCTTTTATAATCTTTATTTTGCTTTACATTAGATTTTTTTACAATTTTCTGCTCTGTATTTAGGTTTTTATCTTCAACTACTTCAGATTCATCATTACTTGCAATGCTTATTTCTTCTTTGATATCTATATTTTCTTGTGCAATATTATCTATTTTTTGGGCATTATTAAAAACATGCACACTAAATGCTATAATAGTTACAGAAGCTACTATAAATAAATATTTTGTCCAATTTGATTTTTTATTGTTCTGATCTCTTTCTTTTTCTAATTTCTCTCGCAGTATTTTATCGTAATTATCAGGCAAAGGAACTTCTTCTATATCATTTAAACTTTGTATAATATTAATCATTTCATTGTATTTATTTTTACAATCTATGCAATTAGTTAAATGTATTTCAAATTCTTTTTTTTCAGAATCATTTAATATTCCATCTACATAATATGAAATATTTTCATTAAATTTATTACAATCCATTTTTACCCTCCTTTCTATAAGTAGCTCATATTTATACTTTCTTTAATTATTTTTTTTAGATTATCCCGCGCTCTTTTAATCCTTGATTTTACGGTTCCCAAAGAGCAATTTGTTATATTTGCAATTTCATCATAACTAAATCCTTGTATATCTCTTAAAGTAATAGCTGTTTTAAGGACAGGCGATAACTGCTCTATAGCTTTATGTATTTCTTCTGACTGAATTTTTCTATCTAACACATATTCTGGATTATTATAATCATCTTTAATTTCTTTTTCTCTATTATTAATAGCTTCATTAATTGAGTAAACTTTGTTCTTTTCATTTTTCTTTATAAAGTCCAAACAAGTATTCATAACAATTCTATAAAGCCATGTTGAAAAAGAAGATTTTTGATTAAAATTTTTAATGTATTTATAAACTTTAATAAATGCTTCTTGTGAGACATCCATGGCATCTTCTGGATTTTTAAGCATACCTAAAGCTATATTATATGCCTTTTGCTTATGTTTTTTTATAAGCTCTTCAAAAGCATCAATATCTCCATTTATACATTTTTTTATCAATTCTTTTTCATTAAAGTCCACATTCTATCCTCCTTTGTCTAAATTGAAAAAAGAGTTCAATTATTAGACTAATTTTTATTAAAAAAGTTCACTTTTTCATAAAATCAAATTATAACATAATCTAATAATATAACAAAACCATATAATTATCTTTGTTATTTATATGCAAAAAGGAGCTAGTTTTGAAAAAATAATTCCTTCAAGCTTAACCCCTTCTCTAAATTAAACTGTTTTAATTTTTGTTGTAGTGATTTTACCATTTACTTTATTGAGATTTTTAACTTTTAAAGTTGGATTATGAACTCCACATTCATCCATAATTTTCTCAAGTACTTTAAATTCTTTTCTCTTAATTACAACTTCAATTTTATACCTTTTGTCTCCATTATTTCCTCGTGCTATAAAATTATTAACAGTATAGCCTGTTTCTCTAAGTTTTTCTGCTACTTGAATCATCTTATTTTTATTGTTTAAAAATATGTCTACTTCAAAAATACCAAGTGCTAAATGTTCTTCTATTTTACCACCGATAAAAACGCCCATTGCCTTTCCTAATGCATATGCAATTGTAAAATGAATTCCCTTTGAATTCGTCATTTTCGCAACTATTGTTGCAAAAATCATAGCATCTACAAATACTAAAAAATAAACAGGATTCATAATTTTTTTTGATATCAATATAGTTTTTAATGTTGCTAAAACATTAGTAAACGCCGTTATTAGAAATACACCTACAACTGCAAATATTATACTTTGTGTCATCAAAACACTCTCCTTTAAAATTCTTTATTTATTTGTGTATTATCTACCTTGACGCTCTATACTATTTATATTATATATTGCAAAATAAAAAAGTCTTTATTCTAAAGATTTTACAATGTAGACTTTTTTAAAATTTCATAGCGCCAACGAATTCTAACGAATTCCGTTGCTTAAAACTCATAACGGAATTTATATTTATCCACAATTTAAATAGGAATATAATTTCCTATTCGTTATAAAAAACTAATATATCAACTATAGTTAGTAAACATCAGTTATTTTAAATTACACAATTATTAATTTAAATATTTTTTATAGGGAATTTAAGAATAGAATAAATCTACTTTTATTAAATCATATAAATATTTTTGAGAATTTCTACTATATAAATAAGAAAGATATCTAAGTACTTGCAATACTTAGATACTGGATGAAAAGCATCTTTAATAATAATTTTGAAAATAATGATAAGATTATTGTAAAAAATTATTTAGTTATATACTACTCATATCCATCTAAATAATACACTAACTTGTTTATTATATCATGCATAGCAAATATTTACAACTTAATTTTTTAAAGATATTTATTTTTAATAGTAAAATATATCTAGAACACAAATTTTTTAAAAATTCATATATTATTATTAATGTACTTATTACCTAAATTCAAGGAGGTAGAAAATGATTCCTTATATGACTCCATACAAAAATAAATTTAATAACTACAGAAATGAAGAAAAAAACAATAAAAATAAAGGAATAATATCTGTTAATGGAATAGGTATTATAAAAACACAACCTGATACAGCAACACTTACAATAGGAGTTGTTACAGAGGATAAAGATCTTAAAAAAGCACAAAGGGAAAATTCATTAAAAGTAAACCAAATTATAAAATCACTTGCCGGTATAGGAATAAAAGAAAAAGATATACAAACTATAAATTATACAGTAAGAAAAAACTATGATTATATAGATGGAAAACAAGAATTTAGAAATTATGAAGTAAGACATATTCTACAGGTTACTGTAAGAGATATAAATCAAGCAGGTAATGTTTATGACATAGCTGTTGAAAATGGTGCTAATATTGAAGGTGGGATTGAGTTTAGCATTTCTAGCGCAGAAAAATATTATAATCAAGCTTTAGAATTAGCTGTAGAAAATGCTATAGATAAGGCAAATAAGGTTGCAAATACATTAGAAACCAACGTAAAAAAACTCCCTAGCAGTATTAAAGAAACCACTTTTTCTCAAGGAAAAGCAGAGTATCTAACAACTTATATGGCTAAAGATTCTCAAACTCCAATACTAGGTGGATTAATAGAAATAAAAGCTCAAGTAACAGCAGTATTTGAAATGATATAAGTTTTAATACCAACCATCATAATCTTCTTCCTTTCCTCCCGACATTATATAAATATCACGAGGAGTATAATTTTCCAAAAGCTTTTCGTGATATTTTTCTAATAATTCTTCTATTCTAAAATAACCTTCATTTTCCACCCCTCGTATAATATGTTTATATAACTCATTATTATTTTCTTTCATTTTATTAAACTCAATTGCTAGTATACCTAAGTTAACATCTACATAGCTTCTAAACATTTTTTCAACATTATCTTTTGGTTCAGTTGGTATAATATTATCAATTTGTTTTTTTACTTCAAAATATTCTAAAACATATTCTAATAATTTTTCTACCACTTCACTTTCCCACTTACTATCTATTAGTTTAATAATACATTTTCCCAAATTATTATTTAGTTCTGTAAATTTTGCCCAAAGTTTTGAATAAATATATATATCCATAATTTTTCCTCCTAAAAGAAAAATGAAAGTTTAATGTTAAACTCTCTTATGATATATATTATTTTCTTTTTAATAAAATTTATTACTATATTATCCTTGTATAATCTTTATTATAATAAATATATTTTCATTGTAAACCACTATAGTTTCCTTTATTCTTTATGCCTTCTTTAAGAGCTTTTCTTACTTTATCTTGATGCTTATTATTAAAAATCTTAGTTTTGTATATTCTTTTATTGTTTTCATTTATTAATATTCTAACTTTGAAATATTTTTGAGAATATCTTACAATATCATATAATTTTATATATTTATATTCATAATTTTTTCCTTCTATAAAAATGCCATTAGAATGAACTATATATCTATTGTTATAAAAACATATGTAGTTAATAATAAACATACTTAGTATTCTCATACAATCTATTGAACCAAATAAAAAAGGAATCGTAATATACAAAATCTCCAAAATAATATATATAATTTTATGTATATTATTCAATTTATAATTTATAAAAAATATATCATTATTCTCTATAATTAAATTTATTTTCTTTTGATAATAAATAAAACTCCATATTAACATAATTATCCCTAGTAAATATAATACTAATTCCATGATACACCTCTTATTTACATAATTCTTGATAATATTTTTTCTTATTATTTAGAAAGTCTTTCTGTATCAATTTTAACATTTAGCTTTTCTAATTCTTCTATCATTTTTATTAAATATTCATCTTTTCTATCTCCTAGCAATGCTCTTTTCTCTATTGTTAATCTAAATAAACTAAGTGATATTAATTCTAATTCCCTTTTGTTTAATTCCATATAAATATCTCCCTTTTATAAATATTTTATTATATTATACATTTTAATTATTTATATATTTAATATCACTTTAACAAAAAATCACCCTCCTATATAGTCATATTTAATATATGTCTATACAAAAAGGTGATTTTTTATTTTCTACTCCATTTCCCAGTTGTGATACACTTCTTGTATATCATCGTCATCTTCCATCATATCTATCATTTTATTCATAGCCTTAACTTGCTCTTCAGATTCAAGTTTAGTTGTAGTTTGAGGAAGCATTTTTACATCTGCTGATATAAATTCATATCCTTTTTCAGCTAACGCATCTCTTACTGCATTAAAATCTTCTGGAGCTGTTATTATTTCAAAACCATCTTCTTCTGTTATAAAATCTTCTGCTCCAGCTTCAAGTGCTACATCCATTAATTCTTCTTCATCTACACCTTCATTTCCAATCATTATTTGACCTTTTCTATCAAACATAAATCCTACACAACCTGAAGTTCCTAGATTTCCACCATTCTTATCAAAATAGTATCTTACATTTCCAGCTGTTCTATTTTTATTATCAGTTAAAGCTTCTACAATAACTGCAACTCCACCAGGTCCATATCCTTCATATACAACAGCTTCATAATTATCTCCATCAAGCCCTCCTGTACCTTTTTTAATAGCTCTTTCTATATTATCATTAGGCATATTATTTGCTTTAGCTTTGTCTATAGCTGTTTTTAGTGCTGCATTGTATT